>CALVMA010000022.1 GCA_944341655.1 uncultured Clostridia bacterium
AAAATCGTATCGGCACGGGCACAGAGGGCGCCTGCGGGGCAAATGCGGGCTTATGGCACGCAGCCGCGTGATCTTTTGGCCGAGTGGCGCAGAGGGCGTCTGCGGGGCAAATGCGGGCTTTTTTGACGGGGGGCGAGGCGTTGCGAAAAGCGCGCGGTCAAAAAAAGTGCCTTCGTCGGAAAATGTTTTCCGACGAAGGCAAAGCATCGTTGTTCGGTGTTTTGCCGTCCGCTTTTTGCCGTCCGCGGCGGCGTGTGTCGGCGTTTCTTCGGGGAAGGCGTGCGCCTTCTGCCGAGGCAGCGCCGCGCACGCCTTCCTCCGCGCACGCGCCCCGCACTTTTGCGGGCGGGGCCGTCGGGCTTTCCGAAAAGAAAGCCGGTGCGCACTGTCGTGCGCACCGGCGGAAAGATCAGGCGATCGGGAAGAGTCCGGAATCGGAAGATTGCTTATAGGAAGGATCTTGCGCGATGCCTTCGGGCAAAGAAATTTTGTTTATCTTGTATTGGATAAAGGCGGAGCCTTTGGTCTCGATCGAATATTTTGCGTTGTCGCTGTTTACGAGCGACGAAAGATCGAGGGAGCCTTTGAGGTTGATGTTTCCTGCCGCGGCAGAAAATCTGCCGTCGCTGCCGATATGCAGGTACAGTTCAAAGGTGTTGTCCGTCACGGCGAACACGTCGCTGAGGCCGGGGATCTGCAGGGAAGAGCCGAGAATGCCGAACAATTTTGTCATGAGGATCCCGCTCGTTTCATCCGTTGCCGAAAGGCGGAATTTCACGCCGTCGCCCGTGTCTGTTTCCAGCTTCATTTTGAATTGATCGGCGAGAGAGAGCAGCAGATCCGCGTCAAAGGAATATTCCGTATCGGGCGTAAAAGTCTGGTCGGGCAGTTCGGCGTCGGGAAGAATATCAAAAATGTCGCCGAGCGCGGTTTTGATTTTCAGCTCCGAAGAGGAATCCCCTTCCTTCGCCGTTCCGTCTATGTAAAAATAATCCGCGTCGTTGTATATGGTCACGTCGACGCTCGCGCTCTCGCTTTTCTCGTCAAGATCGGATTTCATCTCGAAAGAGAGATCTCCCTTTCCCTCGGGTACAACGGCCTGCTCCCCCTTGACAAGGTTGAGCGAGTAGGAAACGCTCGCTTTGAGCGTGAATTGTTTGCCGTTCAGATCGATGGTCTCCTCAAAGTTTCCGCCTGCGTTGAAGCCGAATTCCCAGCCCTCTTCCTGCGGGTCTCCGATCATCGATTTGCCTTCCAGAGAGGCAAGAGTGCTCTGCAATTCCTCCTGCGTGGGTTCTTTGTAGTTCCCGTCGATTTTTCCTTTTTCTAAACCGGAACAGCCTGCAAAAATAATCATGGCCGCACACAGCAAAAGC
This sequence comes from uncultured Clostridia bacterium, assembly GCA_944341655.1. GTDB lineage: Bacteria > Bacillota > Clostridia > Christensenellales > Borkfalkiaceae > Borkfalkia. The sequence goes on from CALVMA010000022.1 coordinate 1,377, forward strand.
GAAACGGCGGCGATCCAGATCTTTTTCATCTCTTTTCCTTTTCTCCTCAAAATATGATATTACACCTTTCGGTGCAAGTGTATTGTAACCGCCTTCCCCCCGTTTGTCAATCCTTTTTTTCAAAAAACACCGAAAATAATAGACAAATGTACAGAAACGCAAAAAATGATGCGTAATTTTCGCGCAAAAAAACGGAAAGCGGGAGATGACGCGGCCGTGCGCGGGCAAACCGTTGAACCCGAAGAGGAAAAAGCCCGGGTGTTTGGCAAAAAGCAAGACGTTTTAAAAAAAGCGGACAACGCCCGCGTTTGGGGGTACAAAGAGGAAGGTTAAAAAAGCGGGAAAAATCCGAAGGTCGGGAAAAAACGGGGTTTTTAGGAAAAGCCTGAGCATCGGGGAAAAGACGGGGCCTTTAAAAAAAGCGGGCAAAAAAATCCGCCCCGCGCATTTGCGCGGGGCGGATGGTGAAAACGGGAACGGGTTATTCGTCGTTTTGCGAATTCTTTTTTTCTTCTTCGGCTTTGCGCTCGTAATAATTTTTATAGCCGGCCTTATGGTTGTCGGCCTCGTCCCATTTTTTCCCGCCCGTAAAGAGGATGCTGAGCACGAGCACGGCGGCCGCGATGACGAGAATGATGGGCAAAACGAGGTTTTGCGGCAGGGCGATGGCAGAAACGAGGCACAAAAAGGCGACGATCAGCAGGGCGCCGCTCAAAAAGATCTGGCCTTTTTTGAGAGTCGTCGAATTTTTGGTCAAAAGCGCGCTCAAAAGCAAGGCGAGACCGCTTGCGCCCGCGAAGATGACGCCTGCCCAAGCGAGGTTGAACCCGCCGAACTGATCGGGCAGGAGTTCGGATAAGAGATACAGAACAGCCGCCGCGAGAAAGGAAAGACCGACGATCAGGCGGGGCAACATTTTTTTGCTCATAGATTTTTCTCCTTTGCGCAATCAGCGCAGAATGACGTTGCAGGAAACGGCGCAGACGGTATCGCCGTCCGCAAGGACGAGCGAATCGCCGTGGTTGTAATCGCGCACATACCCGCCCGCGCGGATCTTGAACGATTTGGTCGCGTCGCCGGCGGCGAGGAGGGTATATGTGCCGGGCAGGAGAGCGCCGTCCTTGACGGCGGTATATGTTCTGCCCTGTTCGAGGATAAAATCCCCTTTTTTCAAAGAGATATTGACGTCGCCGTCGACGGTGACGGCGCTGTCGCGGGAATAGCGTACGCCGTCGATGACTTTGACCGAATCGGCGTAATTTTTGCCTTTTTTCTTATAGCGTGCAAAGCAAACGGCGACGGTGACGAGAGCGATCAGCAAGACGGCCGCCGCGATCGCGAGCGCGAGAACGAGAATTTGCTGCTGTGACATAATGCTCTCCTTCGTTTAGCGGATCTTTTCGCCGCATTCGGGGCAGAATTTGCCGGAGGCGGGCAATTTGGCGCCGCACTTGGGGCATACCCCTTCCGAAGCGGCGGGTTTGCCGCATTCGGGGCAGAATTTTGCGTTGGGCGAGAGGGCGGCCCCGCAGTGGATGCAGTGTTTTCCGCCCGTTTGGCGAGGTTGTTGCTGCTGCGCCATATTCTGGCTCATATTGGCGAACATCTGGCCCATGCCGAGGCCCATGCCCATGCCGATCCCCGCGCCCATGGTGCCGCCGGCGGCGCCGGGATTTTTAGCCGCTTCTTTGAGGGCGTCGGCCTGCGCGAGCTGGGTATAGACGTCGATGTTTTTGCGCATCATGCCGAGACGGGTGCTCTCGTCGAGAGCCTTTTCCAGTTCGGGCGGGAGCGAGAAACTTTCGAAGTTGAAGCCGGAAAGATCCAGGCCCATCGCCTCAAAACGCGCGGAAAGAGATTTTTTCACCGCCGCGCTCAATTCCAGGAGGTTGCCCGCCATATCCAGAACGGGAATGCCGCTTTCGCCGATGGCGTCCGAAATGCCCATGACCAGCATGCTGCGGATGTAATCGGTGATGTCGCGCGTGGTGTACGTGGAATGGGTCCCCGAAAGTTCTTTCATGAAAATGAAAGCGTCTTTGACGCGGAAGGCGTATGTACCGAAACCGCGCACGCGCACGGCGCCGTAATCTTTGTCGCGGATCATGATCGGCGAGGCCGTACCCCATTTCTGGTTGGTGAATTGACGGGTGTTCACAAAGTAAACGTCCGATTTGAAGGGCTTTTCAAACCCGTATTTCCAGGACATCAGTTTGGTCAGCACGGGAATGCTGTCCGTATCCAATTTGTAATAGCCCGGCAAAAATACGTCCGCCATACGCCCCTTGTCACAGAAGATCGCAACCTGGCTTTCGCGTACGTTCAGAACCGAGCCGCGGTTGATCGTGTTGTCCGCCGTGTCGATTTTATATACGATCGTATCCGAATCGGTTTCCGTCCACTCGATCACTTTCAAAAATCCCATGATGTTCGCACCTTCCTTTTTGTATCGTATCGGAAAAATCCTACATAAAAACTATAACACATTTATGCGGAATTGTCAACGGAGTTTTTAAATTCCTCGATAAAAGCCCGCCGCCGACAGCGTCGGAGCGATTTTTCCGCGCAGCGATTGACAAAAATACCGTTGTTGAGTATACTGTATATACAGACAGCAAAGGAGATCATTATGCAACCCGTATATACTTCGGCAAAAAAAATGTTTGCATTCGCGATGATTCTGACCCTCTTGTTCCCCCTCGGCGGCGTATTGCTCGGCGTAGGCTTGGGGATCGGTCAGCCCGCCATGTGGGCGATCGGCATCGCCTGCCTCGTGTGTGCGTTTTACGGATGCCCGATCGGCTGGGTGGCCTATGGCTCGCGCCGCGCTTACGTAAGGCTCGTCACCGCCATCGAAGAAGAACACCTTTACAGCGTGAGCGAACTCGCCGCGCAGCTCGGTTTGCCCGAAAAAGAAGTGCGCAACCAGATCGACACCCTCTTTAAAAAACGTTACATAGTCGGCTACATTCGCACCGGAGACGGCATCGCGCTCAACGAAAACGCCGCCTTGCAGGAACGCAAATATACGAGAAACTGCCCCGCTTGCGGCGCAAAAGTGACCTTTACGGGTACGGAAACCGTGTGCCCCTACTGCGGCACGCGCATCGAACGCGAGAAAAAATAATCGGTCAAAATTACCCTCGCTCGGGCGCGCGGCGGTGCGTCCCTCGGCAAACAAACGGGGAAACACGAAAAGCCCTCGCTCGGGCGCGCGGCGGTGCGGTTCCCCTTGCAAACAAAAAAGACGAAAAACAAAAAGACGGCGCTGTCCGGCGTTTTTTGCCGGACAGCGCCGTCTTTTTGCGTAGCCTTTTTTCGTATGGTGCCGTCAAGCCGTTTTTTCGGTTTTGCAAACCAGCGAGGGGCGGAGCAAAGCGAAGCGGCCGAAAGGTTTTAAAGGCGGTTGCAAGCGGAATATCCGGCGGCAGGGATCAAAAGGGTGCGGATCAGTGAAAGAACTTTCCGAGGGTGCGTTCTTTTTTTTGCGAATAGGGGCCGTAGCGCAGGGAAAACTCGGTTTTTCCCTTGCAAAGGATGCTTTTGATGTGCGAAAACGCGAGAAAGCCGCGTTCGCCGTGGTAGGCGCCCGAACCGCTCTCCCCCACGCCGCCGAAGCCCATATACGGGGTAGCGAGGTGCATGATCGTATCGTTCACGCAGCCGCCGCCGAAGGAAATTTCGTTGAGAGCGCGTTCTCGGTTCTTTTTCCCGAAATAATAGAGGGCGAGCGGGGTAGGATGGCAGGCAATGATAGTTTTTGCTTCGTCGAAAGAGGAAAAGGTCAGCACGGGAAAGACGGGGCCGAAGATCTCTTCCTGCATGGCGGGATCGTCGCAAGAGGAGTTATCCAGGATAGTCGGCTGGATCTTGCGCGTTTTTTCGTCGGAATCGCCGCCGAAGATCACTTTTTCGGGCAAGATCAGGCTCTTTACGCGTTCGAAGTGTTTCTGGTTGACGATGTGCGGATAGGAGGGATTGTCCAGCGCGTTTTCCCCGCTCTGGCGCACGAACTCCTCTTTCAGACACTCCAAAAACGCAATTTTGACGTTGCGGTGGACGATCAGATAGTCGGGAGCCACGCACGTTGGCCCGCAGTTGAGCAATTTTCCGAACGCGATGCGCCTTGCCGCACGGGGAATGTCCGCATCTTCGTCGACGATGCAAGGACTTTTGCCGCCCAGCTCGAGTACGGTGGGCGTAAGTGTTTCGGCGGCCGCCCTGGCGACCGCCTGTCCTGTCGATTTTCCGCCCGTAAAGAATATAAAATCGAATTTCTGCCGCAAAAGGCTTTGGTTTTCCGCCCTGCCGCCCGTCACGGCCGCGACGTATTCGGAAGGGAAGGTTTCCGAAAGCAGTTTCGCAAGAAGAGCGGAGGAAGCGGGCGCATAGGCGCTCGGCTTTACGACGGCGCAGTTGCCCGCGGCAATGCAGTCCGCAAGCGGACAGAGCGTCAGCTGAACGGGATAATTCCACGGGCTCATGATCAGAACACAGCCGTACGGGACCGCCGCAGTGTAACATTTGGCGGGAAACTGCGCCACGCTTGCTTTCACGCGCTTAGGTGCGCTGAATTTGCGCAAGTTCTTTAAAAGAAAATCGATTTCTTCCAGGATCATTCCCGTTTCCGACATCAAAGACTCTGCCGCGCTTTTGCCCAGATCTTCAAACAGAGCGGCGGCGATCGCCTCTTTGTTCGCCGCAACGGCGTTTCGCAATGCGCGCAATGCCTCTTTTCGGAATGCAAGACTTTGCGTTTTGCCCGTTTCAAAAAATTTGCGCTGAGATGCAAGGATCTGTCCGATTTCCATGAAAGCCTCCTTTTCGTCATCGTGTTGCCCGCAAAGCATGGGTTTCGCTTTGTCGGGAAATTTCTGCCTTCGCTTAATTTTTTATTTTATGTCATCGCCGCTTTTTGTTTTGGCGTAACTTTTTTGTTTGCCCTGCTCCTGTGTTTTCATAAAGCAATTTTCCGGGAGTACCGTCGTATTTTACTTTTTTTTCGGTTTCGCATTCCTTTGCGCTTCCTGCTCCGTTTCTCTCTTCTTTCAGCTCTTCCTGCCGCACCGTTTTAGCCTTGCTTTTTCCCTGTCCTGCTTTTCGCTGCTTTGCTATTTCTCTCTTCAATCTTCGCTTTTTCGGGCTCTGTTCTCTCTTCCGCACCCGTTTTAGCCTTGCTTTTCCCTGCTCTGCTTTTCGCAACCTTGCTTTTTCTCTGCCTTTCCCGCTTTCTTTGCTCTGCTGTTTTTGTGTTACGTTTTATGCTTTTTAAAAGGAAATCTGCTTTTTCGTATGTTTTTTCGTTTTAAAACGGTTTTTCTGTACGGAAACCATTCCTCCTTTCGCCTTTTTTCGGCTCGCTTCCCTTGCTTTTATTCCTCTTTTGCCTTTTGTTGCCTTTCGCTTGCCGCGGTTGTATCATAGATATTCCTGCGTCCCGATAGCCGACGCAAGCGATCAAAAGAAGCAATAAGCTGTTTGACAGAAAAATTCATAAAAAAGGTTTCTGCAAAACCGATCGGGTTTACCGTAATGCGCTTAAAACCAATTTTTAAAAATGCCGATGCGCGGGATCATATATTCAGTCCTTTCCGCAAAAGCGTGGTTGCGCAGGATCGCTTGTGTACAAAGGCGCACGTACGCAGCGATACAATGACGATTTTCTTAAAAGTTTGCGATTATCTCTTTTGCGTAAGGCGCATGCCTGCGCGCCCCTGCACACAGCGCGCGCCTGTTCGTTCCATACGCCTGCACTGTCCCTGCATGTACGGCTTTTGTAGGCTCTCTCGTATGTCGGTATTGTTTTGCGCACCCCTGCGCGGTTCATACGCTTACATACGCTGCGCTGTCCCTGCATGTACGGCTTTTGTACGCGCTCGCGCACATCGGTATTGTTTTGCATGCCCTTGCGCATATCTTGTACGTTCATGCACGTCTTTGCACACCCCTGCGCGGTTCGTACGCTTACATATGTCTGCCTTCTCTCTGCATCATGCGCGCTCCAGCACGCTCTCATGCACATCGGCATTCTTCCTGCTGCCCTGCACGTGTCTGCGCGCACTGCACATTTTTGCACACATCGGCACGCTCCTGCGTAAACATGCGTGCGTCTGTACGCCCCTGATGCCTGCGTACTTTGCGTATATTTTACATGCGTTTGCACGGCCCCTGCACAGAATCGTCTGTTCCCGACATGACGGACACGGCATCGCTTATCACGACCAGACTTTCCCGTGATAGCCGTCGGTATGAAGTTTGGTGCGGGGCAAAGAGCGGCAAAAGGTAAAAACGCGTTTTTTCAAGGTTAATCGAGCGTTTTAAAAACAAATATCTGTCAATTTGAAATCATTATACCGCCCTTGCGGGCGAAAGTCAACCCGACCGAACGCAAAAATTTTGTGCGGAGGCGCGGTTGCAAGTGAAAAACGAACAGGATCCGAGCAATGCCGCACCTCGATCAAAAAGGGGCACGGCGTGAATCGGAAAAAGGAGCAATAAACAAAAAACCGAAAGAAAAAATAAGCCTGCCGTAAAAAATGGCATCGCAAACAATTCAATAAAGGGTTGCACGATCATGAAAAACTGATCTGAGCAAAAAAATCGGCAGAAAAAAATTTTTACATGGCTAAAAAGGATGGCAGGACAAAAGTCTCAACAATCAGATTGTTTACAAAAAAGCGGGTTTAATAAACAAAAAATCAAAATATGTTGTATATTTACAGCATAATCACAAAACCTCTCGAAGCGATTCACCCGAGAGGTTTTGTAACGCCGTAAAGAGCGAGGAGAGAGGGCGTCAGACGGCGATTTGTTTTGTTGTTTGGGAAGAAAAATCGGAAAGAGCGGAAGAAATGATATCGGCCATGGACCACACGAGATTGAGGCGCGTAAGATTGAGCAAAGAATAGTTAAAGAGGGATTTTTCGGCAACGATCCCCATGATCCCGACGTCGCCTATGCGCTCGAGTTTTTTGTTTGCGCCAAGTCCCGGCCGAATGCCGTTTGAAGAAACTTTGATAAGGCCGATATCTCCGGCGTCGCCCACGGCGGCGTCGACGGCGATCACGGGATTTTGGGGGTGAGTTTCCTTCAAAAACGCGTTCATATAGCGGACTTCTTTTGCCGTGACGGTTTTTTGCAGTGTACCGTAAACGAAGATATCCGTATTTTTGCGTTGAGAAAGCAAAGTGCCGCAGATGGGGCCGAGGCTGTCCCCTATGGCAAGATCGCTGCCGATACATAAAATAACGGGCGGAGCCGAAAAGGTTTTGACGAGTTGGTGTAAAGCAAGTACGATCCCGGACGGGGCGAGACTGTTAAAAAAGTTAAAGGAATATTCCATAACAAGCTCCCAAAGCCATGATATTCTCTTATTCAAGAGCGGTTTGATTATTCCCTTTTTTTCGTGATTTATTCATGGCAGGCAGGATTCGCGGGCACAGCAGCTTGTGTAGATGTGTGGCTTTTATCGCGAGAGCGTAAAAAAACGGAAAAAAAGTCCGCGTTACCGATTTTTGCCGTGACGGCATGAGATGCAAACACAAGGACGGAAACTATTTTACCCATTAGCCGATTCAGCAATTTTTTCTGGTTTATATAAACGCCTGAAAATTAATAAAGTCATAATGGCTTAAAAGCGATAAGTGCCTGAAAACATTCCCGAGCATTGCCTTTTTTTGTGTTTTCAGTTTTTTCTGCCAAAAAAGCGCGGACTTCTTGTTCGTAATAATGCCCGCACAATAAAAAATCCGCAGCTATTCAGGATTTTCGGAACATTTTATAAAGCGGTTTTATGCACAATATGCGAATAAAATGTGTAAATCGTAGCCGATTAAAAATTTTAAAAATTGCATTTATCCACATAATCCACAGTGAAAATGTGTATAAATACCCAAAATGTTTATAAAATGTGGATAACTTTGTCTATCAGCGCAGAAAAAAGCAACTAAACGCATAGAATTCTTTAAAAAGTTGTGCACAATTCGCTAAAAAGATAACAGGCAATATTCTGCGACGGTCGTAAGAAATTGCGCTCTGGATGTGTATAAAACGCCATCGCATTGTGCATACGCACGACTCCATTGTGGAAATATCAGCAATTTGATCGGAAATTATGCCGCCGCATAAGGTGGCGTTTTTTTGATTCGATCATAGAAAGTATTTCTGCCGGATTTTTCAATAAACAAAAAAGTTTGTGTACAACCCCCTTTGTCGGTATATTTAAAAAGATAGATAAATTATATAGCTAAATTCAGTTATACGGTTTAATCACAGGCTATGATTTGCACGTTTAAACGGAAATTCATTTATCGGATTCCGGCTGCAGGCGGGTTATACTATTTTTGAAGGTGACACTAGGCGTATTGGCCTAAACGTACTCGTTCTATTTTTTGCGCTTAAATATTATTTATACGCTAAATTGAGCAAATTTATTTGCGCTACAATATTTGCAAGCGCTTATTTTTTTGCGTATTATTTTTTTATTAGCGCATATATAAAAACTTGTCTTAATGCGCTGTTACAAATTGATGCGTATATCGATCTCGTTTTGTAAAATTAAGCTCTGGACCATTCGTATTTAGGTGTTTTCTGAAAATGCCGTTAAAATTCAATTTGCGCTTATTATTTTCAGGGCGCATTTGGTTTTTTATTGTATATGCGTATATATAATTTATTTGCGTCATTTTAATTAAAAAATTTTGCGTCATAAATTACTTTTGCGCTTAGTTCTATTTATAGGCCTCCTATCCTCTCTTTTCAAGCAAAATAATTTTAGCTAATAGCGCTCTGATTATTTTTTTAAAAATAATTTGGCGCTTTGATTTTTTGCTTTTCTATTGATTTGCGCACACACCTTTTGATTGCTGAAACGGCTCAAAATCTTTATTTGAACGGCCTTTCGTGCTGTGCTTCGTCTGTTTTGATTACAGGATCGGCAAAAATACTGAAAAATGGCCTCAAAATTGCCATTTTGAGGCCAAATATCGTATTTTTAGTGTGTTTTATAACTCAAAAAAATACTTAAAAAAACGGCAAAAAAAGCTCAAAAAATGGCATGCGCTAAGGCAAAATATAAGATTTTTTGCCTATTTTGGCAATAAAATGCCTTATAAAAAAGCCTCTCAGACGATTTCAGACAGAATAATTTCAAAAACCGTTATTTTTTCCGACCCAAAAAGGCCCGAATTTGACCTGATTTTCGCTTTTTTGACCAAATTACCCTCAAAAGGCCAACTCAATTTAAAAAGGGATGTCGGGGAAGACTTTTTCGTCTGTTTTTATAGATCGTTCGGGCTGTTTGATCGGCCGTAGGGCATTATTTCTTTGTTTTTTCAAAGATAATGTTTCATATGAAACATTATCTTTGAAATGTGCGCTGATATGTAATCATTTATTTATGTAAATGCGCCAATTTTAAAACAAGTAAACATATTTTTAGCGTTATGAAAATTCTAATATATGTAAAAATGGCGTATGCAACGCTGTCATGTTTATTGCGTTGTGATTCTGCAAAAGCAGTGAAATCGAATGCAAAATATTCATAATCTGATTTTAGCGGCTAACCGCACGGCTTATTATTCTATAATATGATAGCGTTGTGCATGCACTTAAAATTCAACAAATAAATAACGCAGCGTGTGTAAAATTTTTATTCAGATTTGACTGTTTCATTTAGCGGCTAAGAGTTGCTTTATCAAAAAATCAAGCGTGCGTGTTTTTCTCGGTTGCTAAATAGTCGCAATGACTCCATGTATTATATCAATACGCCGATAGGGTAGAGGTTATTTATTGATAAATGTTTCATATGAAACATTTATCGCTTTAATAGCGTAAAAACTCATTTGATCTTACAAAAACTCTCTAAATTATTCGAGCGCTATATAGTATTATTACCATTAAAAAGTTTCACGTGAAACATTGGTTTAGCCGGACAGGTTTCATATGAAACATTTTTATAGTCTTCTTAGGCCAAAATTTAGGCAGCGCAACGTAAAAATAGGGTAGATTTATGATAAGTTTATAAAATTTTAATCATTTTGAAAAAGAATTAAAGGAAAAAGTTGTAATTTGTTTCAATTTATGATATGATAGTTACAAAGGATTATACATGCCGCCTTTGGGAAGAAAATAAGTGTTTCATAGCATTTTATTTATTGTTCTTATGCTTGAGGCGCTTGAGACGCGTAAAGGATCTATGTTTGTTTATAAAAATACGGAAAAAGGTTGTCAATTTAGAACGGATCCGTGTCTTTGTAAAACAAATAAGGGAAGACGCGCGCAAAACTCAATCGTATAGCCGACAAGTAATTTGTTTGCGCCAGAAAATGTGACGGCGCATAAAACAAATAAGAATTATTTTTAATTGTTTTGAAGAGAAAGCCGGCTTTGTTTTTTGCGTTGGTTGCCGTTGAACAGCTTTTACAGAGAGAGACGAGATCGGGCTGCGGTGTTTAATCCTGGTGAGATCGGAGCATACTAATCTTTGCGTACAGGTTGTTGCGTTGCGCATGAATTGCGGCATATTGATTTTTGTGTCGCGACGGCCGTATGCAGCATTTGAGATCGCTTTCTCGGATCCGCCGATAAAGGTTCGTGCATGGTGGCGGAAAATCGGCGTAGTTTGTCGGGGTTGCTTATATAGAAGAACCTTTTGCACCATTGACAGCGCAAAACTGAGCTGTCGTAAAATAAATCACGTCTTACACAAAACGCGTGCAAGAGATAGGCAAGAGCTTTTCGGAAACCGTACGGCAGGAGATAGGCAAGGGCTTTGAGGAACCGTACGGCAGGAGATGGGCAAGGGCTTTTCGGAAACCGTACGGCAGGAGATGGGCAAGGGCTTTTCGGAAACCGTACGGCAGGAGATAGGCAAGGGCTTTTCGGAAACCGTACGGCAGGAGATAGGCAAGGGCTTTTCGGAAACTGTACGGTAGGGGAAAAGCAAGAGATTTTGAAAGTCGTGAAGGCATGCAGATAAGCAAGAACTTTTGGTGGCCGTGTTGCCAGGGAACGGGCAACATTTCAGAGCACGTGCGGCTGCTCATAGAAGCAAAGTGCCTTGAGAGGTTTAACAGAAACGCATGGGAAGAACATTGCCTGCGGCGACAATGGAAGAACGGACTTTTTAGAGGCCGTTTTGTCGGCATCGGTTATTTGGTCTGGCAATCGATGAACGAAATCAAATCGTTTGCGCCGAAAGAAGATTAAGGGGCGCGCGCGGTTGCGGCAGGGGGAGCGCATAGCGGCAGAACGTCGTGCTTTGAGCAGTAAATGCGGTTTGTGTATAGATAAGTTTGAGTATTGATAAAGAGATTGCCGATGAGTGAAGAAGAGTATGGCATCAACAAAAATTGAGAAAAAATTTTAAGGGGTTGTGAGGTCGGCAAAACGTTCTTTTTGAGATAATAAAAAGCTTTGAATGAAGTGGCCGAAAGTTTGAACGGGGAGCCGAAAAAATTTTTTAGCCCGACGGCAATGGACGGTGAAACGACCGTGTGGTCGAAAAATCCGGGAAGGAAAAACAGGACGGAAGGCCGTGACGGAAAACAGCATGGATTTGGACGGCAGAGATGTCAGGGCTTACGCGGACGGGCGTTGCGATCGGACCGACTTCTTTAACATTATTTATAATAGGCAGGATTTCGGAGAGACGGTTTACATACCGCCGGCAGACGAAGAGGTTTTGCCGTAAACAATATATTATAAAGGGAAGGTTTCTGCCGCCAAATAAAGGGGATTAACAGGGGAAAGAGCGGTTTTAACGGAGCGGCCGCCGCATTGCCGAAAACCGGCAAGACAGACCGAACCGGACGGGCAAGCGAAAAACCTTGCGGCAGGCAAAAGCGAAGCCGAGGCAGAACAGAGCGGCGGGCGAGTAAGGGAACGGCGGAAAGAGAAGGCTGCGTTTGCGGACGGCGGAATATTGAATAAAAAAAGAGAGGGCTTTTTTACGGGAGTGAAAAGGCGAACGGACGGGAAAAGATCCGCAGAAAAGCGGGTTGAAATAGAATAAAAAAAACGAGTAACAAACAAGGAGAAAGTGCAATACATGAGTAAGACATCGAAAGTACTGCTCTGGGTTCTGCTCGGGGTGGTGCTTGTGCTGGTGCTGTCGGTGGTATTGAGTTCGACGCTGATGGGGCCGAAGAAGGTTGATTTCTCGGATCTGGAAAATCTGATCCTGGAGGGAGAGATCAATGCGATCGAAGTAGACAATTATGTTTACTATGGATTGAAAGACGGAACGGTGAAGTTCAAGGCACCGGGGCCGCGCGGTGAAAGCAATAAGGTGACGAATGCATTCTGGGATGCGGTTGCGGCGAAGGGGATATCGGTATCGTACACGGATCCGAACGCGGGAAGTTTTATGAGTTATCTGATACCGTTGTTCGGGGTTGTGCTGGTGTGTGTGGTATTCTGGCTGATCATACGGCAAACGCAGGGCGGAGGCAGCAAGGCGATGAGTTTTGCGAAGACGAAAGCCCGGGTGAATTCGAACATCAAGGTACGTTTTTCGGACGTAGCGGGAGCGGAAGAAGAGAAAGCGGAGCTTGCGGAAGTAGTGGAATTTTTAAAGAGTCCGCGCAAGTTTTCCGATTTAGGGGCGAGGATCCCGAAGGGGATCTTGCTTGTAGGGCCTCCGGGAACAGGTAAGACGTTATTTGCGAAGGCGGTAGCGGG
>CALVMA010000023.1 GCA_944341655.1 uncultured Clostridia bacterium
CGATCCCGTGCAGCAGTACGTCGCGGAACGGGACTTTGCCCGTGTGCTCGATCCCCGAAAAGATCATGCGGGCAACCCAGAAAAAGATGATGTCGTATCCGCAGGATAACACGTCCGTCGGATAAAAATACGCAAAATCTTCCGTCTTGTCGGGATACCCCAGCGTCGAGAAAGGCCACAGCGCCGAGGAAAACCAGGTATCCAGCACGTCTTCGTCCTGCACCAAATTTTCACCGTGACAATGCGGGCACTGCGTCGGATCCGTCTTGGATACGATCATCTCCCCGCAATCCCGGCAATACCAGACAGGGATCCTGTGCCCCCACCAAAGCTGTCGGGAAATGCACCAATCCTTGATGCCTTCCATCCAGTTGAAATAAATTTTCGAAAAACGATCGGGCGTGAATTTGATCTTGTTGCGCGCCACCGCGTCGATCGCCGGCTTTGCAAGCGGCTGCATGCGCACAAACCATTGCTTGGATACGATCGGCTCCACCGTGCTCTTGCAACGGTAACAATGCCCGACATTGTGCGTGTGCGGCTCGATCTTGATGAGCGCCCCGCACGCTTTCAGATCTTCCACGATCTTTTCGCGCGCTTCAAAACGGTCCAACCCTTCGTATTTGCCCGCCTCCGCATTCATCGTGCCGTCGTCGTTCATCACGCGGATCACGGGCAGATCGTGCCGCAACCCCACTTCAAAGTCGTTCGGATCGTGCGCAGGCGTGATCTTCACCGCACCCGAACCGAATTCCATGTCCACGTAATCGTCCGCCACGATCGGGATCTCGCGCCCCACCAAAGGCAGAACCAGCGTCTTGCCGACCATGTGCGCGTACCGCTTGTCGTTCGGATTCACCGCGACCGCTGTGTCGCCGAGCATCGTTTCGGGCCGCGTCGTCGCAACCACAATGCTCTCGTCGCTGTCCTTGACAGGATATTTTAAATGCCAGAAATACGACGCGTCTTCGCTGTATTCCACTTCCGCGTCCGACAGCGCCGTCTTGCAGCCGGGACACCAGTTGATGATCCGGTCGCCGCGGTAGATGAGCCCCTTTTCATAGAGGTTGACAAACACCTCGCGCACCGCGCGCGAACAGTTTTCGTCCATCGTGAACGCCAGGCGCGACCAGTCGCAGGAAACCCCCATCTTCTTCATCTGCTCCACAATGCGCCCGCCGTATTTCTCTTTCCATGCCCATGCCCGCTTCAAAAAGCCTTCCCTGCCTACGTCGTTCTTCGTCAGGCCTTCCGATTTCATTTGCTCCACGATCTTCACTTCCGTCGCAATGGAAGCATGGTCACAGCCGGGCAGATACAGCGCGGAATACCCCTGCATGCGCTTGAAACGGATCAGCGCATCGATGATGGTGTTGTCCAAGGCGTGCCCCAAATGCAACTGCCCCGTAATGTTCGGAGGAGGGATCACGATCGTGAACGGAATCTTCGACGGATCGACTTCCGCCCGAAAATAATTCTTCTCCATCCATTCAGCATACAGCCTGTCCTCAAAATCTTTCGGATTATACGTCTTTTGCATTTCCATATGCTACCTCTCCCTTCGCCGCCTCACCTGCGGCAGGCTGAATTTCTTGGCTCGCTTGCCCGCGTTTTCCCCGTTTTATCGATGAAGATTATTATAAACAATTGCTCCAAAATTGTCAATCTATTTTGGTTTTTGAAACGAGAAAAAAGTAAGGAATCGCTCGGCTTTTCCCGCCGCCCTTTCCGCCTTTGCCGCCCTGCTTTGCACGGCCATCCTCATTACCGCCTGCATCGTTTGCGCCGCCGTTGCCGGCGCAGACGGCGGACTGGGCATCGTCCGCGCCGGCGCCTGCCTTATCCTGCTCATCGTCTTTTCTCTGCTGACGCTCGCCCTCTGCGTCGGATCCCCGCTCGCGCGCCGCATCCTGTTAAAAAAATCCCCCGGCTTTCACAATTTCTCCCGCAAGACAAAATCCCCCTTCCGCACGCGCGGGAAAAACATAAAGAACAAAAATCCGTATCCGAAGAGGCTCTCCTTGCAAAGCGCACGCGCCGCTTTGTGCGCATCCGAAGATATCTCATTCTCTCCGCATTCTTTCCGCTCTTCTTCGTCGCGGGCATCGTTCTGCGCGCCGTCGCAAATTTTTTATTCGGCTCCGTTTTCCGGACCGCCTCTTTCGAACTCGGCATCCTTCCCGGTACCGCCCTTTTCACCGTTCTTACTTTCCTCGTTGTTTTGATCCCGCTCCTTGCGGCGCGCGTAAAAAATCTGCCCCCGCATAAAGTGTATTCCGACAAAAAAAGCCGCGCCCTATCCGCGGTTTTCGGCACGCTTGCCGCCCTTTGCATTGCCGCCGCGGCCGTCACGGCTTGCGGCGTGCCCGTGATACGCCTCCTTACGCAGGACGTATGGCTTGCCTTTTTTGCCTCCGTCGGCACGGTTTATCTTGCAGATTTCTGCCTCGTTCTGTTTGTGCAGAAACGCACGGCAGCGAAATTGCGCCGTGCGTTCTCTGAAAGCGGCCGCGAGGAAAAATACGAGCAAAATCCCGCTTCCGCATGTTCGCAAAACTGAAAATTTTTTATTTCGAGCCGCCCTCCGCAAGTTTTTGCGGAGGGCGGCTTTATTTTTCCGTCGCTTACGTTCGCACAAAAGAGGATCAGATTTTATCAGGCGCCGTCCGTGCGGACGGCGCCGTTTTTTTCATGCAATGCCCCTAAAACGGGCGGCGGCAAAACACCGCCAAACAATTTTACGGCGTGCCGCATACAATGAAATATCAAACATTTCCAACTTTGAGAGGTTTTTCATGAAAAAAATTCTTGCGGCAATTCTTTGCGCCCTCTTCGCACTGCTTCCTCTGTCGGCATGCCAGAGCGGCTCGGGCGCGACCAAAATACGGCTGAGCGAAGTCACGCACTCCGTCTTTTACGCGCCCATGTACGCGGCGGAAGCGCTCGGCTATTTCGAAGAAGAAAATATCGAGATCGATCTGTCCAACGGCGGCGGCGCGGACAACGTCATGGCGGCGGTGCTCTCGGGCAGCGCCGACATCGGATTCTGCGGCCCGGAGGCGGCGCTGTATGTGCTCATCGGCGGCTCCAACAACGTTCCCACCGTGTTCGGCCAGCTGACCAAACGCGACGGCTCTTTCCTCGTCTCGCGTATCGACGAGGCGGATACCTTCGACTGGGCGACCAGCCTGCAGGGCAAAGACATACTCGCAGGACGCAAAGGCGGCGTGCCTGCCATGACTTTCGAATACATCTTAAACGCCAACGGACTGTACGACGGCGAAAACGTTTCCATGAATTACGACGTCAACTTCAACAACATGACCGCCGCGTTCGAAGGCGGCGCCTCCGACTATTGCACCATGTTCGAACCCGTCGCCTCCGAATACGAAAAAGCGGGCAAGGGTTATGTCGTCGCTTCGGTGGGCGAAGCGTCGGGCGAAGTGCCCTACACCTGTTTTATTGCACGCGAAAACTATATCTCCAAAAACGAAACCGTCATCGAGGGCTTTTTGCGCGCAGTCATGAAAGGCATCGCCTACATCAACGGCACGGACAGCGCGACAGCCGCCGAAATTTTGAAACCTTATTTCGACGGCACGGAGCTTTCGTCCATTCAGACGTCTCTGGACAGTTATAAGGCCATCGATTCGTGGCAGGAAGACATGACCATGACCCAAGAAGCGTTCGACCGCTTGCAGGACATCATCGACAACGCAGGCGAACTCGAACGGCGTGCTCAGCTTTCCGAACTCGTGGATACTTCCTATTCCAAAAAGATCTACGCGGAACTGCACGCCTGAGGCATCGGCCCGCCGCGCAAAAACGTATGCGCGGCGGCATTGACTTTGCAATCACTGAGAGGAAATACCAATGAAACAGGGCAAACCCATCCTTGAATTTGACGACGTGCGCATGATCTACCACACGAAAACGGGAGAAACGCTCGCCGCGGACGGCATGAGCTTTTGCGTGAACGAGGGAGAATTTATCGCCGTCATCGGGCCGTCCGGCTGCGGCAAAACCACCGTGCTTTCTCTCGCGGCGGGACTTTTGGCGCCCTCCGACGGCGCCGTGCGCGTGCGCGGAGAAAATGTGCGGCGCGGCATGGCTTGTTTCGGCTATATGCTGCAAAAAGACGAACTTTTCCCCTGGCGGACGGTGGAACAAAAT
>CALVMA010000024.1 GCA_944341655.1 uncultured Clostridia bacterium
TGCCCGCACCTGCCGCCGCGCCCGCATCTCCAGCCGCGTCACAATCTCCCGCGGCGTCCGCAATCTGTCGCCGCGCCCGCAACCTCCCGCAGTGCCCGTAACCTCCCGCGGTGCCCGCACCTGCCGCCGCGTTACAATCTCCCGCCGCCCCCCCAACCTCCCGTCGCGCCCGCAATCTCTCGTCGCGCCGCAAACGGGACAAATAGAAAACTTTGGCTTTCGGGCATGGTACAAGCCGCAGAAATCATATAGTAATGGTATCCGTAGATGAGGAGGAAAGCCATGTTTTTTGATTTTTTATGTGCGGTATTGGGGAGACTGTTATTTTTTACGGGAGCGATCGGGGGGAAGAGTTCGTTTCCGAAGCCGTTGCCGCCGGAAGAGGAAGCGAAATATTTGCGGCTTGCGCGGGCGGGGGACAAAGCGGCGAAGGATATGCTGGTGCGGCACAATATGCGTTTGGTTGCGCACATCGTAAAGAAGTACAACGGGGCGGCGGAGACGGACGATCTGATATCGGTCGGGAGCATCGGTCTGATCAAGGCGATCGACACGTATAAAGACGGCAAGGGCACGCAGCTGGCGACGTACACGGCGCGCTGTATTGAAAACGAAATACTGATGCTGATCCGCAGCAACAAGAAGCATAAGGGGAACGTATATCTTTCCGATCCGGTGGGGGTAGATAAAGAGGGCAATGAGCTTACGCTGATGGATTTGCTGTACGAGAAGGAAGACGGGGTATTCAAGACGGTCGAGAACAAGCTTGTGAAAGAGAAGTTTATGCGTTTGCTGCGGCAGACGCTGTCCGATCGGGAGTACACGGTGCTGTGTTTGCGGTACGGATTAAAGGGCGGGGCGCCGATGCCGCAGCGAGAAGTTGCGGTATTTTTGAAGATATCGCGTTCTTACATATCGCGCATTGAAAAGCGAGCGATCGAGCGGGTGCGGGCGAATATGGATCGCGGCGATTATATGTAAGATTATATATAAAAAGGGCGGGAAATCGGGGCGGTGCGTTGTATTTTTTGGAAAAACCGTTTACAAAGCGCGATCGGCGTGTTATAATAAAAGCATAGAAAGGGCGCCGTAATCGGCGCAGCGTGGGGAAGGACAAGTATTTCTCCGCGTAATACGGTCTGCTCACGGGGGTGCGACATGCTCTGTTCCAACTGCAAAAAACGAGAAGCTACGCATACTGTACAAGGCGAAGACGGGGAAGAACTGCATTTATGCGACGGCTGTTTTGAGCGTTTGGGGGGAGCGGCGGCATATCTCGGGGACGGGCCGGATTTTTTTGTGAATTTTCTGCCTCCGGAGCGTGACGAGGCATTGAAATGTCCCATATGCGGGACGTTGCTGTCCGATTATATGCGTACGGGCCTGGTGGGATGCGGAGCCTGTTACGACACGTTCAGGGAAGAGCTTATGCCGATCATACGCAGGATTCACGGCAAGACGCAGCATGAAGGCAAGCGGCCTTTGGGGAGCGGGAAGCTTTTTGAGCTGTTGGACGCGTTGAAGGGACTGCGTACGGATCTGGAACGGGCGTTGCGCGAGAAGAGGATGAAGGACGCGGAGCGTATCAATCGCGACATACGCGAGGTCAGCCGTATGATCAACGATGCGGGAGGGGAGGATGAATAACATTGAGAGCACGGTCGTATCCACCCGCATACGGCTTGCGCGGAACATAGCGGATTACCCGTTTCCGTCGGCGTTCAAAAGTGCGGCGCAGGGGAAAAAGGTGGTGCGCGCGGTATATGATGCGGCGGCGCGGGTGCGCGGTTTTCGGCTGTACACGATGCAGGAGATATCGGAAACGGTGGCGCAGTCGCTGTGTGACGATCATCTGATCAGTGCGGAGCTTGCGGCGAACAAGTTGTGCGGAGCGGCGCTGATCGACGAAGAGGACGGCGAAAAGGACGGGCCGCGCGGGAAATATTCTCTGATGATCAACGAAGAAGATCATTTGCGCGAGCAATACATTGCGGAGGGGCTGAATCTTCCTCTCGCGTACCGAAAGATATCGACGGTGGACGACGAATTGTCGAAAGAGCTGCGGTTTGCGTTTGATTCGCAGCTGGGGTATCTGACGGCGTGTCCTACGAATCTGGGCACGGGACTGCGGGCGTCGGTGATGTTGTTTTTGCCGGGGCTGACGCGCATGCATAAAATGACGCGTCTGACGCGTGAGATCTCGCGGCTGGGGCACACCGTCCGCGGCGTGTACGGCGAGGGGAGCTCGGCGGAAGGGTATATGTATCAGATCAGCAACGAAGTGACTTTGGGCGTGGACGAGAATTATATTCTTTCCGAAGTACAGCGTGCGGTTCTGGAGATAGTAAATCTGGAAGCGCAGGCGCGCAAGGCGCTGCGCACGAGCGATTATGTGGGCATGAAGGACGAATGCTGCCGGGCGTACGGGATCTTGTGCAACTGTGAGACGCTTTCCTATGCGGAATTTTTGCAGCTTGCGTCGGCGGTCAAGCTGGGGATCGCGTTGGATTTTTTGGAAACGAAGCGTTTTAAAGTGCTTGACGATCTGATGTCGGCGGTTCGGCCGTCCAACCTGAATCTTCTGATCGACAAGCCTTTAACGGCGGCGGAGAGGGATATATACAGGGCAGAAAAATGCCGTGCGGCGCTGGCGTCGGTGCGGCGGGTCAAAGAATAAAGTTTAGATTTACGGAGCAGGAATGTACGATTTCAATAAATTTTCCAACAATCTTCAAAAGGTACTGAAACTTTCCGTGGATGCGGCGAAATATTACGGCAGCAGTTATGTGGGGAGCGAGCATATATTGTTCGGGATGATGAATGTTCCGGACTGCCGTGCGTGCAAACTTTTGACGGAGGCGGGCGTGACGGAGCCGCAATACCGATCGGTGTTCGTGCGCACGTTGGATAAGAGGCTGAAGCTTGCCGGATTTACGCCGCGCACGAAAGGGATGTTTGACAAAGCATGCGAGTTTGCGGTCGATCATGACGGAACGGGTGCGAGCGTCGGAAGCGAATATATGCTTTTGGCGATATTGGTGGACGATGAATCGATTGCCGTGCGGCTTTTACGGATGTTGGGCGTGGATATCGACGGGCTTTTGTCGGCGTTGGATGCGGAGATGGGCGAGCCCAAACCCGATCCCGACATCGAAGCGTACGAAAACATGTTCCGTATGCAAAGATCGGCGCAAAACAAGCATGAAGGCGCGTCGGCGGGGAAGCAAGGGGCGGGCCTGAACATTCGTTTCGGAACCGATCTGACGCAAAAGGCGCGCGAGGGGAAGATCGATCCGGTGATCGGCAGAAAGAAGGAGATCGACAAGATCATTCAGGTGCTGTCCCGCCGCACGAAAAACAATCCGGTGCTGATCGGTGAGCCGGGCGTAGGAAAGAGCGCGGTGGTGGAAGGATTGGCGCAGGCGATCGTGCGGGGCGAAGTGCCCGATCTGTTG
>CALVMA010000025.1 GCA_944341655.1 uncultured Clostridia bacterium
AACGACGTTTCAAAAAGTTCCTTCCTTTGCTTTGCTTCGGGAGATGGCGCAAGAGACGGTCGGGAGTGCCGAGCGGTCTTCTTTTGCAGAATGGCAACGTAATGACTGCCGTCCGAATAGACTTTCGCGTTCTTATACATGTTTTTTCCTCCTGAATGGTAAAAATTTTTGTAAGAATTTATAGTATACAACATAAACCGGCAACCTAATTTCCTCTTTGAAAAAATTCTTTCTACTTATTAGCCATGAGAACAAAGTATTTTGGACATGTTCGGCGTAATTTTCACAAAATTTTCAGATCGCCCTTTAACGGATGCATGCACTATACCACAAAGGCAAGAGAAATATAAGACACTTTTTGTAACCGAAATCACAACTCCGTGACCCGAAATCCCGACAAAACGCAACTAAGCTCAACTAACCACAACAAAAAACCGTACATCCGAAAAGGGATATATGGTGAAAGACGGAACACTGCGTGCGGGGAAAAGCGGAGGCGGCCGAAAGCGGCTTAGCGAGGCGGCTCCGCGCCCGCACGGTAGTTTTTTTCGTTGGGTTGTGTTGCGTTTGGTGAAACGGTTGAACGGATAAAGTAAAGCAGGCGCGCGACAGCGCGCCTGCGACGCTTGTCTGGCGGCGCGCAGCGCCGCCACTTGTCTATGACAAGCGCATCTCTAAGTGCCAAACCAAAAAATAAATTCAACAAAACGATCAAGAAATCGAATAAGTATTGACGTGGACGGAAATTTGCGCTATAATCAATTATAATCAGAAAATCGAGGTTTATGATGGATAAATATATTCCTCCTTACGACATTACGGAAGAAATGCTGGAATGGACATCTGAAATTATGGAGAGTTTGGGCAAACTCAGCAATGTCAGCGATCTGGAAAAATTGCCTCGTCTGCGCAGGGTGAACCGCATTAAATCCATTCAGTCTTCGCTGGCGATCGAAAACAATACGCTTTCGTTGGAACAGGTTACGGACGTCATCGACGGGAAGCGCGTGCTCGGTCCGCAGGACGACATTCTTGCCGTGCAGAATGCCTTTGCCGCCTATAAAATATTACCCTCGCTCGACCCGTTTTCATTGTCGGACTTAAAGAGGGCGCACGGCTTGATGATGCGGGGGCTGATGAAAGAAGCCGGACAATGGCGTTCCGGCGCGGTCGGCGTTATCAATGAACGGGGAAAGGTCATTCATGTCGCGCCGCCGTATGATATGGTAAACGACCTGACGAAACAACTCTTTGATTGGCTGAAAACGAGCAAAACGCACATGCTCATCCGTTCGAGCGTATTTCATTACGAATTTGAATTCATCCATCCGTTTGCAGACGGAAACGGCAGGACGGGCAGGCTTTGGCAGACGGCGCTGCTTGCAAGTTGGAAACCGATTTTTGAGTGGATTCCCATAGAGAGCATCATCAAGGACAATCAGGAAGAATATTACCGTGCGATCAGCCTTTCCACGACGGAAGGAAAATCCAATCGCTTCATTCTGTTCATGCTCGGCGTCATGCAAAAGGCGGTGGGGGGACTTGCACGGGATGCACATAACCATCAGCGCCATATCAGCAATCAGATCAAGGCGTTGATGTCTGTCATTGAGAGTTACCCCATGTCCGCGTTGGAGTTGATGGACAAACTCGGTTTGAAGTCGCGCCCCACGTTTCGCAAGAACTATTTGCAGCCGGCATTGGAGGCGGGACTGATCGGCATGACCGACCCCGACAATCCGACAAACCGCAATCAGAGATATTTCAAAAAGTGATGTTGATCGGAAAAAAAAGATTGCATAAAGCAATCGGGAGGCTTATGGAAGAATGAAGGAAATTAAAAACATTAAAAAAGCAATTGATTCTTATAAAGGACATTTGCAAGCAAGCATGCTGGGAAGTTCACTTTCTATATTTTTTGCAATCATATTTGCTATTGCAAGTTTAATATATCTGCCGCAAGTCTGGTGGCTCAGTTTGATATTTTTTGGGCTTGCATTTTTGATTATTATTATTTCTATCTTTTATATCAAATCCACAAGAAGAGAAATCAAAACGATTGAAGAAGAATTAGCGGAAGTTGAAAAACAGCAGGCACTGAACGAGCAAAATACCGATACAAATTCTTAAAATAAAAACAAGGGGAATAAAAATTATGAGAGGAATATACACAATGAAAAGAAATAAAATTATAATCTTATTAGAATCCTCCGTTTGATGCCGATAAAATTGCGGAAAAGTATTGAAATTTGCAGAAAAACGTGATATAATCAAAATGCGCTCAAATTGAATTACCGAAGAACAGGTTGCATTGGCATAGATGTACCCTCTATTTCCTGTTTTTCGGAAAAATTGAGCGCAAACAATTGAGGGATACATGGTATGCGGGCGTCCCTTGATTGTGGACGCTCTTATTTTTTTATAAAACGGAGGAATGAATATGGAAAAGGCAAAGATGAAGCGGTTGTGTCTGATCGTTTTCGGCATGCTTCTCGCATTGAGCCTCGTGTTTGCGGGATTGTTTGTTGCCGAAGAGATACGGCTCAACACTTTGCAGCAGGACGCTTTGGAAGAGTTGGAAGAGAATAAGGGGGCGTACGACGAGCATACGATCGTTCTGTATGACACTTCGCAGAGCGAAGCGGAAATGCTTGCCGAAAAATTCGGGGCAAAACTGCGCA
>CALVMA010000026.1 GCA_944341655.1 uncultured Clostridia bacterium
GATACAGCTTTACAAACCCTGATTGCCGAAAAAAAATTATATCTTTCCCAGACCACTGGCATAGTTTATACGGGTTTCAGTTACTCTTTGAGTCAATGGCATGAACTTCAAGCAAAATACTTCTATAAAAATATGGAAACGACGGGCGAAGATTATTATGTCAAACTCAAAAACGCTGTTTCTGCAGATATCGATGAAAACGGCAGAGTTCTGGTCACCGAAGAAAACTTTGACGTGATCAAAGAATGCCTGAGCGTAATGTATGAAAACATGAGTTCCTATATTGCTTCCTGGTACTGCTCCTTGTTTGTACTCTCCTATGAAGAAGTAGCTGAAACACCTTTCAGCAATGTCGGCATTTACAAAAAAGACGATTCGCATTTTGTTCTCGTGTTTACAAACTCATTGAGCGCTTGGCAGGTAAAATACCTCCTGACCTCGAACTGGCTCGTTTACAGGCCCTATTATGAAAACGGATATTCCCAGCAAGGATCCCTTACCGTGACCAATTACGGCACGACCAGCGGAAAATATATGGGATACGGGCCTTACAAACTTTCCGCCTACGAAAAAGACAAGGAAATCACTTTTGTCCGCAATGAAAATTGGTACGGTTATAAAAAGGACGCCACCAATTATCATGAAGGCCAATTCCAAACCGATAAAATCGTTTGCCAGATCATTTCCGATCAGGCAACCGCACTCCTCGAGTTTGAAGCAGGCAATCTGGATTCCGTAAAACTCACATCCAACAACTTGGATAAATACAAGTTCAGCGATTATCTTCTGAAACGTACCGCAAGCAATACGTGGTCGATCACCTTTAACTCTGATCCGGAAAAATTGCAGGCCATCGAAAGCGACCAGCAAGGAAACCGCCGGATCTTGTCCGTGACCGAATTCCGCAAAGCCATTTCGCTTTGTCTGGACAGGAGCTATATAGGACAAAACATCCTTGCAGGTTCGGCTGCCGCATTCTCCTTCATCAATAACAATTATTATTATGACATCGAAAACGATTCCGACGGCATCTACCGCAACAGCACTCCCGCAAAAGAATCGATCGTCAAACTCTACGGAATCGAATACGGTGACGGCAAAACATACAAGACGCTGGACGAAGCATACCGCGCGATCACCGGTTATGACATCGGCAGCGCAAAAGAATACTTCGCTCAAGCGTACACAAAGGCGAAAGATAAAGGCCTCTATTCGGACGGACAGACAATCAAAATCAATATTTATAACAACGCTTTGACTTCGCAGCTTTCCTCTCTGCAGCAATATATGCAGACAAAAGTAGACGAAGCGACGAAAGGCACCGCGCTGGAAGGCAAAATCAAAATCGAATTTAAAGCACAGCAAAGCGGCCGCTACGATTCCATTGCCCAAGGCCAGATCGAAGCGATCTACTATTCTTACTCCGGCGATTACAATGATCCCAACGGAATGCTCGGCAATTTTACGGACGCAGAACAAACTTCCCTGATCGAATGCGGTTTTGATCCGACGACAGAAAAGTTTTCCGTTACTTGCGATTTCGGTAAAGGTGTAGAGACAATCGAAGACACGTATTATAATTGGCAAAAATCCATCGCGGCGGGCGGAAAATATGCCGCTGCCGGAAACGACGTGAAACTTGCGATCATGTCTGCGCTTGAATACAACCTGCTCAACGGATTCCGTACGCTTCCGCTCTGTGTCGGCACCGACCTCACGCTTCGTTCCAAGAAAGTAAATTATGCGACGGAATCTTCCAACATCTTTGCAATGTACGGCGGCGTACGCCTCATGACTTACAATTATAACGACGGCGCTTGGACAAATTTCTGCAAAAACAAGGAAAATCTTAATTATTGATTTTTTACCTGCGACTTCGCAAAATTATTTAACCGGTCAGGGGGATGCCCGTGCGGGCATCCCCCTTTCCTTTTAAGGAGTATTTATGGCTAAATATGTGATCAAACGCATATTGCTCATGTTTTTCACTCTGTTTGTGATCATGACGGTATGTTTTGTTCTCGTTAAACTGCTTGAACCGAACGAAATCCTGGATGTGACGCAGGCAGAGAGAGAAGAAGCGATCCGAGAAGCCCTCGGCTACAATAAACCGATACTTGTACAATATCTGATTTATTGGAAAAACATATTTACAAAATTCGATTTCGGGGTTTCTTTTAAAATCGAATATCTCGGCTCAGTCAACGGGGTCATACAGGATCGCCTGCTTCCGACAATTCTGATCAACTTGTATGCGCTGATCTTTTCTGTCCCGCTCGGTATCCTCCTCGGGATCGCCGCCGCGCTCAAAAAAAATCATTGGCAAGATCATGTCATTTCGACCGTCGTCATGCTTTTTGTTTCCGTACCCAGTTTTGTATATGCATTCATTTTGCAATACTTCCTCGGCGCAAAACTCGGATGGTTTCCCATTCAAATGGCTTCGGTATCCAGCACGGGAGGCTATTTTACAGGCGAAATGTTCCTGAGCATGATCTTACCCATCCTTGCGCTCAGCTTCGGTTCCATCGCTTCTCTTGCCCGCTTCACCCGCGCCGAGCTTGCCGAAAGCCTGACCAGCGATTATATGCTGTTGGCTCGCGCAAAAGGTCTGACGGTCGGCCAGGCAACGATGCGCCATGCTTTGAAAAACGCCATGGTGCCTATCCTCCCTACCATCATAGCAATGTTTGCAAATATTCTGACCGGCTCGCTCATCATTGAAAAAATATTTTCGGTACCTGGCGTCGGAGGCCTCTACATACAGTCGATCCAGGAACTCGACTACAACGTTTTTATGGCGGTGACGGTTTTTTATACATTCATCGGACTTGCGGCAAATATCATCGTTGATCTGAGCTACGGTTTCCTCGACCCGAGAATTCGCATGGGGGCAAAAAAATAATGAACACCGATCAATTTGAAAATCTGACGGCAGAAGACTTCCGTTTTGCACAACGTTCGGATAAAATCCGTGACAAAAAACCCGAAACGAAACCTGTCGGTTATTTCCGTGACGCATGGCGGCGCTTCAAAAAGAACAAAGCGTCTATCGTCGCCCTCTGCATTATCGTCTTTTTGATCCTTTTTGCGCTGATCGTTCCCTTGTTTTCTCAATACGATATGTCTTTCAGCGATCCGGTTTACCGAAATAAAATACCAAAAAACTCGGTTCTTTCGCACATAGGCATTGCTACCGGCGTATATAAAAAAGACCTAAATAAGCGCGCGTTTGAGTATTATGCAGGCATCGGCATCGGCGCCTCTTACGACAAAGAAACGGATACGGAAGACAACGCACAGGCCGTAGGCGCCGAATATTCGGCAATTCGCAGCGTAAAAGGCGAAAATTTTGACCGCACCGTAACCGACGTCGACGCATATCTGGAAATTGGTTTCCGTTATCTTTCCGTAACGCAACAGGAATACGATGCGATTGTCGAATACGAAAAAACATCCGGAGAACAAGTGCTTTACCCCATGGTGGATATTTACGATCCGTCCGTCGTCGATGCCGAAGACGCGAACTATTGGTTCAAAGTATCCGAAAACGGACGCGTGATCACCGATGCGCAAGGCAATTACGAAGATCTCTATATGCGCGACTCGGACGGAAATGTTATTTATGCCATATCCCGCGACGTAAGCGGAAAAATGGTACGCGTGCTTTATTATAAGTATTTTGTCTTTAAAAACGGATTTGAACCCGAATTTCTGTTCGGGACGAACTCTGTCGGACAAGATATCGTCGTGCGACTTGCCTCCGGCATAAGACTTTCCCTGTTGCTCGCCTTCGGCGTCTCCGTAATCAATTTACTGATCGGCGCAATTTACGGCACCATAGAAGGATACTATGGCGGCACTACGGACCTGATCATGGAACGCGTCGTCGATATCCTGGCAGGCCTGCCGTTTATCGTCGTGGCCACATTGTTCCAAATGCACTTGGCAAAATACGCGGGCATCGTTTCCGCTCTGCTGTTTGCTTTTGTACTGACAGGCTGGATCGGGACGTCGCGCAGAGTACGCACGCAGTTTTACAGGTTTAAAGGTCAGGAATACGTTCTTGCCGCCAGAACTCTCGGGGCAGGAAATTTCCGTTTAATGTTCAAACATATTTTTCCCAATACCCTCGGGACGATCATCACTTCATCCGTACTTGTCATTCCGAGCGTCATATTCTCCGAATCCATGCTCTCTTACCTGGGCATCGTAAACCTGACCGGCACGACCATGACTTCCATCGGCGCAATGCTTTCCGACGGTCAAGCCGTCCTTGCCTCTTTCCCCCACGTTATCTTTTTCCCTGCCCTTGTCATATCTTTGCTCATGATCTCTTTCAACCTGTTCGGCAACGGGCTTCGCGATGCCTTCAATCCTTCTTTGCGCGGGGTAGGCGACTGATGAATAAAAAACTTGAAGTGAAAGATCTGCGTATCTCTTTCCGCACCACAAACGGTAAAGTTCAAGCGGTGCGCGATATCAGTTTTGATCTGTTTGAGAACGAAACGCTCGCCATCGTAGGCGAATCCGGTTCCGGAAAATCGGTCACCACGCGCGCAATTCTCGGCATCTCTGCCCTTAACGCGGTCATCGAAAACGGGGAAATCCTTTACGACGGAAACGATATCCTGAAATTTGATGAAAATGAATTTCAGTCGCTCCGCGGTGACAAGATCGCCATGATCTTCCAAGACCCCATGTCAAGCCTGAATCCGATCGTCAAAGTGGGAAAACAGCTGACCGAAGCAATGCTCTTAAAGAGCAGATCTTCAAGGCGTGAAGCCAAACGCGAATTTTTCTGCTTGTTGCGCGCATTGAACCAATTCGGAGCAGCCGATACGCCGTCGAAAAAACTATTGATCAAAACTTTTATACGTACGGAAAAATACGCCACACGGCTTGAAAATCAATACAAACAAGCCCGCGAAAACGCGGAAGAATCGGCGGCGCGCATTGACAGTTTGCTCGTGGCCTTTGAAAAAAAAGCGGCGGCCGTCATTCAGCGCGAATGTTCCG
>CALVMA010000027.1 GCA_944341655.1 uncultured Clostridia bacterium
CGTAATTTATATCTATGCTGAAGTAATCTGGACGAGCGATACGGAAAACATTACAGGAACTGATGCCGATGAACGCGATACCTGGATAGGTGAAAATGTTACGTCTGTGTCATACAACATTTCCTACACGGCTGTCCAGAACACGCAGATCCCCGAAGCATAATTCAAACCTTGCATAACTTTATCGACTGCCGCGCCCGCCGAAGTGTGGGCGTCGGGCGCGGCATGATAAAAAAGAGACGTACGATCGTTTTTTGAGAAAATCGGGTGCGGGACACATGAAACGGTCGGCGGTTCAAATGAGAAAACAAAAAGAGGTTTCTGGTTAAATCGGACGGAAAAAGGGTTGATCTGCCGAGACGGGCGGCTGTTCGGGACAGATGAGAAAAACAAAAGGCGGTATTTGGGATGGGAACGGAACACGAAGAAAAAAACTTGGCGCAGGAGACGGAGCCGACGGGGGAAATGCCCGTTCGGGCAAATCTTTCGGCTGTGCGTTCCGGCCGTTCGTTTGCGGAACGGATGGGAGAAGCGGGTTACATAGCGGGAAGGCGTTACGATGCCGTTAAAAATGCGTTTTTGTCCTATAAAACGGCAGACCGCAAGCCGAGAAAAGTTCGCTCGCGTATTTCCCGCGGGGGCGAAACTTTTTATGCGGGAAGAAAGGTGTTGGGGAAAGTTTGCCTTGTCGGAGGATACCTTCGTTTATTTTTGGCACTCGATCCCAAATCGTACAATGCGGACAAATATCATCACAAAGACTATTCGGAAGTTGTGCGTTATGCAAAATTTCCTTTTATGATAAAGCTTTCCTCGGACAGGCAGGAGCGGTATGCCGAGGAGCTGATCGGCGAGCTCATGCTTGCAAACGGATTCGAGCGGGATGCGGGCTATGTAGCGAAGGATCAGGCGAATATTTTTAAAAGGACGGCGAGGAAGAGGGCGAAAGGCAGCGAAGTGCGCACCGTTTTTGTGACCGTTCCCGCGGAAGCGGAAACGGCGGCTGCGGAGGATGTTGCCGAACCGGAAGCGATCGGCGTAAAGCTTCCGCGCCGGGCCGCGGTTGTCAATAAGCGCGGGGAGCGCATCGGAAGGGTACGCAAGAGTGTTTGGCGGGACGAAGAGGGCAACGAGCAGGGCGTATTTGTCAAGGAAGATGCAAACGTATTTGTATATGCGGGCGGAGCGCGCCTGGGGTATGTGGACAGGAACGACAACGTGCTGTCTCTTTCCAACAAATACATAGCGACGCTGCGGGGTGCGGAGAGAGTCTGGATATTGGCGCTCGTATTGTTTCTTGCGGCGGCGACGCTTGTGACGGTTATTTTGAGCGCGTATTTTCTGACGCGCACGCAGAACACGGGCGCGCCCGTGCTGTTTGTGGCGTCGAAAGACGGAGCGGAATGGAAAGGGCGGGAGGATCTGCCCGTGTTCGTCAACGAAAATTTCGGGGATGCGGCGGTCGCGCCGGGCATGAAGGGAAGTTACAGGTTTGTTTTTGAAAACCGCAACGGGAGCGCGCTGGATTATTCGCTGTCCTTTTTTGAAGAGAACGAGTACGGCATACGGATCGTGTACCGTTTGAAGAGGGACGGTGCATATATTTCGGGTACGCAGGAGTATGTCGATGCGGCGTCGCTCGGCATCGGCGGTCTGACGGTGCCTGCGGAATCGTCTACGGATTTCGAGCTGGAATGGTATTGGCAGGACAGTGACGCGGCGGACACGGCGGCGGGCGAAAGCGGAGCGGTGTACACGCTTTCGATCGAATTGACGGCAGAAGTGAGCGATCGGGCTTAAACGATGACAAGAGCGTACAAAATTTTCAAAAGCATATTTCGGGCGGTTCTGCTCGCGGTGGCGGGGGTGCTGTGTCTGTATAACGTTTACGTGATCGCGGCGCGCACCTTTTTCGGCAACGGCATGCCCAAGGTGTTCGGCTATGCGGGTGCGAGCGTGGTTTCGGGCAGTATGGAAGAGGCGATCGGGATCGGCGATTTTATCATAATCAAGGAACAGGAAGACTATTTTGTCGGCGACGTCATTACTTTTTACGATGCGGGGAGCGGAACGTACATAACGCACCGAGTGATCCTCGTATCGGGGGAAACGTTTGCAACGAAAGGGGACGCGAACGGCGCGCCCGACAGTTTCAGCGTTCCGAAAGCGGCGGTCGCGGGAAAGGTGGTCGCGGTATGGCGGGGATTCGGCAAAGCGGTCGCGTTTATGCAAAGCCCGCTCGGGCTGGTGAGCGTGATCGGCGGGAGCGTTGTGCTATGGATCCTTGCGGACATCGGGGCGGAGGTGTTCAGGAAAAGAGATGAATGAGAAGAAAAAAATTCCCGTTTTAAAATATTTAAGTTACCTGCTGATCGTTGCCGTCCTGTTTACGGGGGTGACTTTTTCGCGCTATTCGAGTGCGACGAGCGGGGACGTGATCGCGGGAGTCAGTCCGTTTGTGGCGGAGTATGAGATCGACGATATATCCGCGACGTCGTACACCAATTCCGATTTCTTTTTGCAATCGGGAACGGCGACGGGAACGCCGCGCACGGTGCGCATGACGGTGCGCAACTACGAACGGGGTGAAAGCGGCGGCGTGAGCCGATACAGCGACATCGATCTGCAGGCGGCGTTCCGTCTGTATTTGCCTGCGGAGCTGGCGGATCATCT
>CALVMA010000028.1 GCA_944341655.1 uncultured Clostridia bacterium
GAAACTTTCGCGGGAGAGCGGGATCCCGATCAAGATCCGCATGTGCGACACGATGGGATTCGGCGTGACCTATCCCGGCACGTCTCTGCCGCGCAGCGTGCAGGGGATCGTGTACGGGTTGCATCACCATTCGGAGGTGCCGAGCAGTCTGTTGGAATGGCACGGCCACAACGATTTTTACAAAGTGGTGGCGAATGCGACGACGGCATGGCTGTACGGTGCGAGCGGTGTGAACTGTTCGCTTCTGGGCATCGGCGAGCGTACGGGCAACTGTCCGCTGGAAGCGATGGCGGTCGAGTACGCGTCTTTGCGCGGCACGTCGGACGGCATGGATTTCACGGCGATCACGGACATTGCGCACTATTTTGAGGACGAACTCGGCTACATAATCCCGCCGATGACGCCTTTTGTGGGCAGGGCGTTCAACGCCACGCGCGCGGGCATTCATGCGGACGGGATGCTGAAAGATCCCGAGATCTACAACATTTTCGATACGGCGAAGATTTTGGGCCGCCCTGCGCGGGTATCCATCAACAATGCGAGCGGGCTGGCGGGCATCGCGTATTGGATCAACGATTATTATGACTTGCCCGAGGGGCACAAGATCGACAAGAAAGACGGGTTGGTCTTGGCGATGAAAGAGCGTATCGACAGCGAATACGCGGCGGGCAGGAACAGCATTTGGGGGGACGACGAGCTGGACAACATGATCCGTCAGCTGGACCAGAACCGTCACCGCGAATTTGTGGCGTTCGGCCGCAGCAAGTGAGCGTGTCGTGCGCGTGAAAATTTTTTGCACGCAAATTTTTCCGAAAGTTTTCAAAATATTTTTAAAAAGGTATTGAAAGTCGGGCAAAAACAGTGTAGAATAGAAATATCCAAAGAATTTTGACGGAGGTTAATATGATCAAAATTATTTACGGGCCAAAAGGTACAGGCAAAACGAAAATCATCATCGACGAGGCGAACGGAAAAGTCGCGAGCGCGAAAGGGCATCTGATTTTCGTGACCAACACCAAACGTTATATGTACGACCTTCACAGAGATATACGCGTCATCGATACGGGAGATTACATGATCGCGGGCGAAGAAGCGCTGTGCGGTTTTGTCAAGGGTGTCGTCGCGGCGAACAACGACAACGAGTATCTGTTCATAGACGGTGCGGCGCGTATTGCGGGCAAGGACGTCAAGGACATGGCGGCGTTCTATTATATGCTCGATAAATTGTCCGAAACGAACGATCTGACGATCTACGTCACGGTCAGCTGCGCAAAAGAAGACCTTCCCGATTTTGTTGCGAAATACCTGTAAAAGGAAGCGGGGGGAAAGCTCCCCGCCAGAAGATTCGGAAAAAAATAAAGGAATAACTTTTCGGAAAACTCGTCCTTCCGTGATCGGGAGGGCGAGCTTCCGAATGTGCGCAATTTTTTGCGCGGGAACGGAAAGGGTGTCATTATGAAATTTATAAGCACACGCGGGGGAGAATGTGTGACGGGTGCGCAGGCGATCGCGCAGGGGATTGCGAAGGACGGCGGCTTGTTCGTGCCCGAAGTTTTTCCTGCCGTAACGGAAGAAGAGCTGCGTGAGATGCTGCCCATGAGCTATGCCGAGCGGGCGGCGGCTGTTTTGCACAAGTATCTGGACGAATACGATTATGAGGCGCTGAAAGCGGCGTGCGAAAAGGCATACGCGCAGTTTGAGGGCGGGGATGCGGCTCCGCTCGTCAAGATCGATGCGGGGCTGTACATGCTCGAACTTTTCCACGGCCCGACGTGTGCGTTCAAGGACATGGCGCTCACGCTTTTGCCCTATCTTTTGCGTACGGGATGCGATCTGAGCGGCGTGAAAGAAGAGGTGCTGATCCTCGTTGCGACGAGCGGCGATACGGGCAAAGCGGCGCTGGAAGGGTTTAAGAATGCGGACGGCGTGAAGATCATGGTGTTCTATCCGAATGACGGCGTGAGCAAGATGCAAAAATTGCAGATGGCGACGCAGGAAGGGAACAACGTGAACGTGGTGGCGGTGCGGAGCAATTTCGACGTATGCCAATCGGCGGTCAAAGCCATATTTACGAGCGATGCCTGTAAAGAGGAGCTGAAAAAGAAAGGGGTGATCCTGTCGTCGGCGAATTCGATCAATTTCGGCAGGCTTGCGCCGCAGATCGCCTATTATTTTTCGGCGTATCTGGATCTCGTGTCGTCGGGACAGATCGACATGGGCGCGCCCGTGAATTTTGCGGTGCCGACGGGCAATTTCGGGAACATTCTTGCGGCGTATTACGCGAAGCGCATGGGGCTTCCCGTCGGAAAGCTCATCTGCGCATCCAACAAAAACAACATTTTGACCGATTTCATCCGCACGGGCGTCTACGACAAGCGCCGCGAGTTTTACAAGACGATGTCGCCGAGCATGGACATTCTGATCTCCAGCAATCTGGAACGCCTGCTTTTCGAGCTTTCCGACCGCAATGCGCTGCGCGTGCAGATGCGCATGGACAAGCTGGCGCAGGAAGGGGTATATAACCTGTACGACGAGGAGCTGGAAAAGGTACAGGAGCTCTTGTGGGCGGATTCCTGCGGCGAAGACGAAACGGTGGAAACCATTTACGAATTTTTCGAAGAATACCAGTATCCGATGGACACGCACACCGCTTGCGCGATGTATGCGGCGGGGAATTATATTGCCCAGCATGAAAAGGATGCGGCGCCGATGGTCGTCGTATCGACGGCGAGCCCGTACAAATTCCCGCAGGACGTCATGTACGCGATCACGGGCAACGACATCAAGGATTCGTTCAAGGCGATCAAGCATCTGAACATCGCCACGGCGATGAAAGTGCCGGCAAGCCTTTCCAAACTGCGCGATAAGCCCGTGCGCTTTACGGCGGTCGCGGACAAAGACAAGCTGTATGCGGAAGTTCTGAAGTTTGTGGACAAAAAATAAGCGCCTTTGAGGTTTTTCGCAAGGTGGCGCTCCCCTGATGAGGCGGTGCGTTTTCTTTCCGCCCTCGGCGGCATAAACATTTTTGACGTTAATTGGTATAGAAAAAAGGATACCGTCGGCGCCCGACGCTTTCATGAAAGCGTCGGGCGCCGGCGTTTATTGCCGCAGAGGTTTTTTTCGGGCCGCGCGTACCGATGTCGGGCGGGGCGGCGCGCGAAAAAAATCGAAAGATGATGAAAGAGGTATAAATTCGATAATCCGGTGATAAAAACGGACAAAAAAGATGATTTTCGGCAGGGGTGGGCGTAAGTTGTTTGCATTTTCCATACGGGTATGGTATACTGATTAAGAATACACAGCGAGGGAAACCATGGAAGAACAGGCAAAAAAAAGTTTATTTTCGGCCGTACAGCCGAGCGGTGCGGTGACGATCGGGAATTATATCGGAGCGATCCGGAATTTTGCGAAGCTGCAGGACGAATACCGCTGCATTTATGCGGTGGCGGATCTGCACGCGATCACGGTGCGGCAGGAGGCAGCGGCGCTTCGGAAGAACACGTTGGAGCTGATGGCTCTGTTCATTGCGTGCGGGGTGGATCCGCAGAAATGCACGCTGTTTGTGCAGTCGCACGTTCCGGCGCATTGCGAGCTGACGTGGGTATTGAACACGATCGCCTATCCGGGCGAGCTTTCGCGCATGACGCAGTTCAAGGACAAGAGCGCGAAGCATGCGGAAAACGTGAACATGGGGCTGATGGATTATCCCGTGCTGATGGCGTCAGACATCCTGCTCTATCAGGCGGCACTGGTGCCCGTGGGTGCGGACCAGAAGCAGCATTTAGAGCTGACGCGCGACCTTGCCATCCGCTTCAACAACCGCTACGGGCAGACCTTCACCGTGCCCGAGGGGTACATCCTCAAAGACAGCGGCGCCCGCGTCATGAGCCTTGCCGACCCTTCCAAAAAGATGAGCAAGTC
>CALVMA010000029.1 GCA_944341655.1 uncultured Clostridia bacterium
GGAACAGAGAATAAAAAATTGATTTTGGAAGAAACAAACGGAAGATATATCTGTGCCTTATGCGGCAGAGAAAATACGGTGTCGGGATATAAGAGTGAACGGGGGAGAGTGAGATGCGGGAATGGAAAGCAATCAGACGACGATGCCGAAATTGCGGAACGATAATGACGGGATACAGGGACTCAAAAGGAAAAGTAACGACAGTATGTTCCGGGTGCGGTGCGAAGGCGATCAGTTGGATTATCAACTCTGTTAAATCGGAAACATTCATTTTCATAGAGGTATCCTCCGAATTATTTTTTTGCCTTTTCGGCAGCGGCACCGTAGCATCGGGCGAGATAAGGTTTGTTTTAATTGCTATAGAGAGTATCAGAAGTCAACGACGAGAAAAAATCATTGCGTGAAAGTCTTCGTTTTTATTTACCGTAAATAAAAAAAGCCGAGCCGGTCAATAAGACCGACTCGGTTTTCTGATAAGGATGATTTAGGTTTTAAGCAATCATTTTTTCCGTTGACTTCTGCGAGAACTATGCTACCATTGCCACAACGAAAAGCAAAAATTCGGAAAATTGATATTATTAAATTATTCTATTGGGGTTGAGTATTCGTGCCGTGCTTGACATATCTCGTAATTTTTTTATAATTATAATGGTGCGGGAGCGGAACAAGACGGAAGCCGTTGGGAAAGTCGGCAAAGTTTATTGTCCTGCGGAGCAAAAAAGGACAACGGCGGAGGGAGAAGAATGTATCAGAGGCGTGATTTTGAGATATTTACGGTAAGCGCGCTGGAAAAAGTTCGCGGTAAAGTGAGGCCGCAGCTGTACGAAAGGGAAAACACGGCGCTTTTGGGAGAGCGGTTTGCCTTTCAGGTGGCGTATCGGAGCGTCGGGGCGACGCGTACGGACATAACGTATGCGTTGCGCGGCGTTGAGGAAGATCATGCGCAGGTGTTTCAGGTGGGGGAAGTTCCGTGCACAAATCCCGTGCAGGAAAATTCGGACGATTATCTTTTGACGGACGAGCCGTGCACCATGCCGGATATTTTGCGTAAGACGGGCAGGGCTGGGATGGTTGCGAAGGCAAATTATTGGCAATCCTTTTATATTTTGCTTACGGGTTTGCCGGAGGGAGTGCATGAGCTGAAATTCAGGATCTGCGATGCGGACGGAGAATTGCTGGGGGAGGCGGAATACAGTCTGCGCGTGATCGGGCAAGAGATCCCCGAGAGCGAACTGGTATGTTCGTATTGGCTGCATTGCGACAGCATTGCGGATTATTACAAACTGTCTTTGTTTTCGGAGGAATACAATAAAATTTTGCGATCCTACATAGAAAGTGCGGTGGCGCACGGGCTGACGATGCTGTTGATCCCGTTGTTTACGCCGCCTTTGGATACGCGTCCGGGCAGGGAGCGCATGACGGTGCAGCTGGTCGACGTGGAGAAAGGGGGCGGAAAATACAGTTTCGGGTTTGATCGGCTGGAATGGTTTTTGCGGTACAGCGAGCAATGCGGAGTAAAATATTTTGAGATGTCGCATTTATTTTCGCAGTGGGGCGCGGGATTTGCGCCGAAGATCGTTGCGAGGAAAGGCGGCGAGGTAAAGAAGATTTTCGGCTGGGAAACGCAAGCGCTTTCGGAGGAATACAAAGAATTTTTGGCGGCGTTTTTGCCTGAACTGCGCAAATGGCTGAAGGGAAAGGGGTATTACGGGAGGTGTTATTTCCATATATCGGACGAGCCGAATGCCCTTGCGTTCGAGCATTACAGAGAGTGCCATGCCTATGTAAAACAATTTTTGCCGGATGCCAGGTTTGTGGATGCGATGTCGCATTACGAATATTACGAGCAAAAGCTGGTGGACGTGCCCTTTGTAGCGACGGACGCGGCGGATGTCTTTATTAAAAAGGGAGCGAAGGATTATTTTGTCTATTATTGCACGGGGCAGAAGGACAAATTTGTATCCAATCGTTTTATATCGATGCCGTTGGAGAGAACGCGCATTTTGGGAATGCAGTTGTATCTGAACGATGTCAAGGGCTTTTTGCAATGGGGATACAATTACTATTATTCTTTTCTTTCGGACGAGGCGGTCGATCCGTACGGTACGACGGATGCGCTCGGGAGATTTCAGAGCGGGGATGCGTTTATTGTGTATCCTGGCAAGGACGGCGCGGTCGAATCGATCCGAAACGAGGCGTTTTACCAGGGATTGCAGGATCTTTGCGCATTGCGTCTGCTTGAAAGAAAGATCGGCAGGGAAAGGACGGTGGAGTTGCTGGAACAAAACGGCATGCAGAAGAGTTTCAGCGATTACCCGAAAAATGCGCTGTGGCTGATCGGTCTGCGTCAAAAGATCAATCGGATGATCGAAGAGGCCTGAAAAAGACGGCTTTCGTCAGGTTTGTCAAAACAATTTACCGCCCGCAATTTTTGCGGGCGGTTTTTTATATAAAAAGAAAAACCACGCGATAGTCGCGTGGTTGGAAAGAGGTTAACCGATGAGTCTTGAAAAAAGGACTCCGATTGTGTAAAATTTAGCTGACCTGCCAGTCAGAAAAAAAACACAATCGGAGGATATTAAAATGAAAGATTCATCTAATACCACAAACAGTTTAGCACATACGAAATGGAATTGCAAGTATCATATAGTGTTTGCACCTAAATATCGCAGAAAAGTATTTTATGATGAACATAGGCTGGAAGTGCGAGAGATATTGA
>CALVMA010000030.1 GCA_944341655.1 uncultured Clostridia bacterium
TGATCTTGCGCTTGCGCTCCGGCTCGCTCACGCCGCGGAGTTTGGATAAAAACCTCTCCCGCGCGTCCGCTTTGACAAGATTCATCCCGAGCCGATCGCGGAATACCGTTTCCACTTCTTCCGCTTCTCCCTTGCGCAACAGCCCGTGATCCACAAAAACGCACGTCAGATTATCCCCCGCCGCACGATGGATCAGCGTCGCCGCGACAGCGCTGTCCACGCCGCCGCTCATCGCGCAAAGAACTTTCTTGCCCGCAAGTTTCTTTTTAAGAAAACTGACCTGCTCCGAAACAAAATTCGACATCGTCCAGTCGCCCTTCGCTCCGCAGACTTCATAAAGAAAATTATGAAGGATCTTTTCTCCCTCTTGCGTGTGATGCACTTCCGTGTGAAACTGAATGCCGTAAATCTTGCGCGCATCATCTTCAAAACCCGCCGCAGGACAGGTTTTTGTGCGGGCCGTGATCCGAAAACCTTCCGGCACGCGGCTCACATAATCGGTATGGCTCATCCAACAAATGTTTTCCGCCCCGACGTCTTTGAACAATGTTCCCGAACGGTCGTACGATATTTCGCACTTGCCGTATTCCCGCGTATCCGCATGCGTAACGTCGCCGCCCAGTTTATAGGCGATCAGCTGGCATCCGTAACAAATCCCCAGCACAGGGATCCCCAGCTCGAAAATCCTCTTGTCCACATCGGGCGCGTCGTCCGCATAAACGCTGTTCGGCCCGCCAGTAAAAATAATCCCGATCGGATCGTAGTCGAGGATCTCCTCGATCGTCTTTCCGAAAGGCACAAGATCGCAATAGACGCCCTGCTCACGGACACGGCGGGCGATCAGCTGATTGTATTGCCCGCCAAAATCAAGCACTAATACTCTTTGATGTTGCATAATTCCTCTGCTTTTTCGATTCAGTCAAATCTACAAAAGAATGTACCGCTTCTTCGCGGTACATTCTTGCCATTACAGTCCGCGAGGACTGTAATTCGGAGATTCTTTGGTAATGGATATGTCGTGCGGGTGACTCTCCACAAGGCTCGCGTTCGTAATGCGTACAAACTTTGCCTTTTTGCGCATTTCATCGATGGTGTGCATGCCGCAATACCCCATGCCGGCACGAAGGCCGCCCATCATCTGGAACACGATGTCCGCCAGGCTGCCCCTGTAAGGCACCCTGCCTTCCACGCCCTCCGGAACAAATTTCTGCGCGTTTTCCTGAAAATAACGGTCTTTGCTGCCTGCCGCCATCGCTCCCAGCGAGCCCATGCCGCGGTATACCTTGAAACTTCTGCCCTGGTAAATCTCGATTTCGCCGGGGCTTTCCAACGTTCCCGCAAAGAGACTTCCGATCATGACGACGGACGCTCCCGCTCCGATCGCTTTCACGATGTCTCCGCTGTATTTGACTCCGCCGTCCGCAATGATCCTCTTGCCCATTTTATCCGCCTGCTCGGCACAATTCATGATCGCCGTCAGCTGCGGCATGCCGATCCCTGCTACGATACGCGTCGTACAGATCGATCCGGGCCCGATCCCTACTTTTACTACGTCCGCGCCCGCATCGAAGAGCGCCTTGGTCGCCTCCGCCGTCGCGACATTCCCCGCGATCAGCGGCAGATTCGGATATTTTGCCTTGATTTTCGAAACCTCTTCGATCACGCCCTTGCTGTGACCGTGCGCCGTGTCTACCGTGATCACGTCCACTTTCGCCGAAACAAGCGCCGCGATCCTTTCCATCGTGTTCGCCGCGGTGCCGACCGCTGCACCGACAAGCAGTCTGCCGTTTTTGTCACGCGCGGAATTGGGATATTGTATGCTTTTTTCGATATCTTTGATTGTGCTCAACCCTTTCAGATATCCGTCTTTATCCACGATCGGAAGCTTTTCGATCCTGTGTTTCCCCAAAATTTTCTGCGCATCTTCCAAAGACGTCCCGACGGGCGCAGTCACAAGATTTTCCTTCGTCATGATGTTGTCGATCGGCTGATCATAATTGCTCTCAAAACGGAGATCGCGATTGGTCAGTATCCCGACCAGCTTCCCGTTTTTCGTGATGGGCACACCGCTGATCTTGTACCTCTCCATCAGAGCAACCGCTTCCCGCACACTGTTTTCCGGCGCCAGGAAAAACGGATCGGTAATTACCCCGTGCTCGCTCCTCTTTACTTTGTCGACCTGGCTCGCCTGCTCCTCGATCGTCATGTTCTTATGGATAATGCCTATCCCGCCTTCGCGTGCCAATGCTATCGCCAGCCGGCTCTCCGTTACCGTATCCATAGCCGAACTCATAAGCGGTATGTTCAGCGATACGTCGTCCGTCAGCTTCGTGTTCAAATTCACCCCGGATGGCAAAACATCGGAAGCCGCGGGTATCAGCAGAACATCGTCAAAAGTCAAACCCTCTTGCACAATCTTGTTCATAAGCATCTCCTTCGTTTTTATATATTTCGTGTATAAATTGAAAACCGATCAACTGCAAAATCCGGACAAAAACGTCTGAAATTCAGCAAAATATTCCGTGTCTTCTTCGGGCACGCGAAGCTTGTCCAAGCGTTCCAGAATCAAAACACAGAACGGCTTGTCTTCCTTGCCCATCGCCGCAAAGCTCAGAAAAACCACTGCGTTTTCCGCAGGAAAAGAATCATTCAAAGCATTAAAAGCGGTATCGATCGACAATTCGGAATGAATATAATATTGAGAAACAGCCGTGATGCCAGCATAATACTGCGCACTGTCGCCCAGCATTTCCTGTTCGGACGAACTCATTCCCGCATCCAATCTGCCGCAATATTCGGAAAACTCTTCGCTGTCCAAAAAAATCTTCCCGTAAACCGCGGCATCCTCAAAGTGTTCCGCATGATAACTGCGTTCGACCGCGATCGCAAGATCATCCACCTTTTTGGACTTCTTATACTGGGCTATGCTGTAAGACGCACATGCCCCGTCCATTCCCATCCGATCCGTCAGCTCCATCATAACGGACGGAAAGAAAAGGCTGAAAACACCAAAAAGCAACAAGGCAACCGCCAATATGCAGGCAAGCGTGATCGCCGCCGTTTTCACGACAAGTTTACCCATGGAAAAACTCCGCTCGGCCCGCGAAAATACTTTCCGCGGAAATACGAAAGCAAATCAACTACCGATTTTTGATCAAACTTTCGCTTTGATTTTGATTATTTTACCATAATCGCGCAAAAAAAGCAACACTATGAATAAAATTTCTCCGCTCAATCTGCATTTTCCGACCGCCGCAACCATACAATAAAACAGAATGAATTTTATCATGAGGTCGCTATGAGAAAATTTTTGATTTTGACCGCGGGTATCGTCCTCCTGGCCGCATCGCTCTTTGTCTGCGGCTGCAGCAAAAAAATCGATTACACCGAATATGTGTCCGAATACAGAAGCGACGTCTTCTGCGGCACCAACGGTGAATATTCCGTATTCGTTTCCTGCTCCCGCCGCGAATACCCTTACGTCGCAGACGGAAACGTCGCCGATATCGGAGACATGTTCGAGGTCGTTTTGTCCGCCCCCGATAACACGAAAACCTATTCCGTGAATTTCACCGCCGGCGGCAAAGAATACAGCGCCGAACTCTCCTTCGACAGCGTGCGGCTCGTTCACCGCTGGTCTCAGTCCATCGCCGCGCCCGAAGAAAGAGAAATCACCTTCACTTTTACCGTTCCCGACGAACCCGACGAACAGGCCGTGCAGATCACGGCATCCAGCATACGCGACGATTCCGTTCTGCCTCTTCCCGAATTGCTCAAACAAATTTCCGAAGCACAAAAAGACCGCTTTGCCGATCTGACGGTCGACAACGTCTTTTGCGGAGAAATTTACGTCCGCCTCCTATATGAAGCGGAAGATTGTTATTATTATGTCGGCATCACCGACCGCAGCGGAAATACATATGCCATGCTCGCCGACGCGGATACAGGCGAAATCATCGCCACAAAACAAAATAAAATTTAATGCTCCGTCGGTTCGAGAGTAAAAAATTTACGCGGCCGCCTGCAAAAAATTGCAGGCGGCCGCGTAAATTTCAACCAAAAACATGCCTCAAACCGAAAAGCAAACGAAGCACAACGGGCTATAATAAAAAACCAACCCTTCCGACCACGACCCGATCCGAGCGACAAATTCAAAACCCTGAACGCCCGATGCGTTCAAAAAACTTAATGAAGAAAATCGGTCAGGATCCTATTCTGTACATACAGATATTTGTCCTTTATGCGCACCCTTCCGTTTTTACATTCCAAAAACTTGACGTTTTTCTTCAGCGGTTCGAAAAAATCGACAGGAAAATCCGTTCCGAACTCGTTTTTATATTTCGCAAGGCTCAAGCCTTCACTCGTCCGCAAAGCCAGCATGACCATTTCAAATTTCGCATCGTCCCCCTCGACCATTCCGTCGTCCACCACGGGATAATAATTGGTCATGATACATTTGATATAATCATCCAGATCCGCGGTATTTGTAAAACGTCTCCCGCCGATAAAGGA
This sequence comes from uncultured Clostridia bacterium, assembly GCA_944341655.1. Lineage (GTDB taxonomy): Bacteria > Bacillota > Clostridia > Christensenellales > Borkfalkiaceae > Borkfalkia. The sequence continues at coordinate 4,513 of CALVMA010000030.1, forward strand.
ACTTGCCGCAACGCCGAACCCGATATATTCGCCGCGGCGCCAATAATTCAGATTGTGCCCGGACTGAAATCCTTTTTTTGCAAAATTCGATACCTCATAACGCAGATACCCGAGCTCCTTCAACAACGCGCGCGCATGATCGTATTGATCTGCCACCTCATCGGCATCGGGCAACTCGCCGTTCAAATAATCCGTATAAATGGGCGTCCCGTCTTCCGGCGTGAGCGCATACAACGATATATGCTTTGCCCCGCATTTCGACGCCAGCATAACGGCATCGTCGATGTCTTTTAACGTCTGGTCCTTTAATCCGATCATGACGTCCGCATTCAAATTTGCATCGCCGATCAAATCACACGCAACTTCAAAATCTTTCGCGGTGTGGATCCTTCCAAGATCGGAAAGGATCCTGTCGTTTGCCGACTGCAACCCCACAGAAAAGCGATTGATCCCCGCCTTTTTGTAAAGAGAAATTTTCTCCGCCGTCACCGTTCCGGGATTTACCTCGATCGTCACTTCGGCATCGTCGGCAAGATTATAATCGGAGCGGACAAGATTCATACACCCTACGATCGACATGGGGTCGATCACCGACGGAGTACCCCCGCCGAAATAAACGGTATCGAACCGCTTGTTCCTTAATTCGGGAGCCCTCAGTTTCATTTCTTTGAACACACACGCCATATACGCATCTGAAATCCCGAGCTTGCCAGGATAAGACGTAAAGTCACAGTATCGGCACTTTGCCTTACAAAACGGAATGTGTATATAAATTCCCGCCATGGTTAAAAACCTCGCATTTAACGTGATTTATGTCTGACATAATACATCATATATGCCTTATTTTGCATTCCACAGGTATGTTTCTATGGAAACATAATACTGCCCGTCTTCTCTCATCGTTACCGCGACGCCCTCTTTTTCGAGCAATTCTTTCTGCATTTCAGAGCCGCCGAAAGCAAACCCCGGAGCAAGCCTGCCCTCGCGGTTCACTACGCGGTGACAGGGAATTATTCCGGGCATCGGATTAACGTGCAAGGCATACCCCACCGCCCGAGAAGATCTCGGCGATGAGCATAACGCAGCGATCTGACCGTACGTCGCAACCTTTCCGATCGGTATGCGTTTTACAATATCGTAAACCTTTTCAAAAAAATTCTTCTCTGTCTGCATGATTTCAAAATTTCTGTTTCTCCGACGCGGATAAAACAATGACGCAAGGCGACTCACTCCGCCGAGTCTGAATTTTTGCGCAACAATCCCAGCGCCGAATACAGATCTTTTGCCGCTTCTACGCCCTGCGGCACCGGCTCATTCAATCGGTTTATCCATATGGAAAAAATCCCGGCATTTCTCGCGCCGAAATAATCGTTCCGCAAAGAATCTCCGATATATACCGTTTCTTCCGCCGCCAAGCCAAAATGTTTCAGCCCTTTCTCAAAGATCCCTTTTCTCGGTTTATATTCCCGCGCATCTTCACTCGTAAAAACACCTTGAACACAGATTTTCCTGCGAGTCAAAACCGTTTGTATTTCTTCGTTGTCGATATTCGACAAAATATAACAAGGAAACGGACACTCGTTCAAAAAGCGCAGAGAATCCTCAAACGGCTTCACTCCCACAGAAAACGCGATCACTTGCTCCGTCAATTTATCCCTGTCCACTTTTGCGCCCGACTGTTCTTCCATAAAGCGAAACGTCGGGCCGTACAGCCGCTTTTGCTGTTTGTAATTTTTTCCGTAGGCTTTATCGCATTGCATGGAAAACCCACGCCACCACAACTCTTTGATGCGGTCCGCACCGACCTGCGCACCGTTATCGAGAAACTCTTTCGCGACGACATTCAAAAAGCTGTGCGCTTCTTCCACCACCGTTCCGTAAAAATCCAATAAAACGTTCACTTTGTATTCACCCTTCTATAAACAACACGTTTATGTCACGCATACTACTTGATAAAATCGTTAAAATCGATTTTTTTAATCAAATACTGTACTTTTTTATTTGTTTGTTTTCAAAATTGACATAAACACTTCGCTCGGGACTTCCACCGATCCGATGCTGCGCATCCGCTTTTTCCCTTCTTTCTGCTTTTCCAAAAGTTTCTTTTTCCTGGTGATATCTCCGCCGTAACATTTCGCAAGCACGTCTTTGCGGACTGCTTTGACCGTTTCCCGCGCTATGATCTTCCCCCCTACGGCGGCCTGAATGGGGATCTCAAACAATTGACGGGGAATGGCATCTTTCAGATTTTCCGCAAGCTCCCTGCCGCGGGGATACGCGCGATCCTTATGGACGATCATGGAAAGCGCGTCGCAAACGTCACCGTTGAGCAGAATATCCAATTTTACGAGGTCACTCCTCTCATACCCGATCAATTCGTAATCGAAGCTGGCATAGCCCCTCGTACGCGATTTGATCTGATCAAAAAAATCATAGATGATCTCGTTGAGCGGCAGCGTATATAATAATTTTACCCGCTTGCTATCGAGATAGGTCATATCCTTGAACACCCCGCGCTTATCTTGGCAAAGGTCCATGATCGACCCGATGTATTCCGGAGGAGAATAGATCTCCACTTTTACCATCGGCTCTTCCATGTATTCAATATCGGCAGGCTCGGGAAGATGCGACGGATTATCCACGAAAAATTCTTCGCCGTCCG
>CALVMA010000031.1 GCA_944341655.1 uncultured Clostridia bacterium
TGACGGCTACGCCGCCGGCGAGTTTAGCGAGGCGGTCCTGCAATTTTTCTCTGTCGTAATCGGACGTGGTTTCCGCGATCTGTGCTTTGATGGCGTTGACGCGAGCCTTGATGTTTTCGGGATCGCCGTTGCCGCTGACGATGGTGGTGTTGTCCTTGTCGACTTTGACCTGAGCGGCTTTGCCGAGCATATCGGTCGTGACGTCTTTGAACTCATAGCCGAGGTCGGAAGAGATGACCGTGCCGCCCGTGAGAATGGCGATATCTTCGAGCATGGCTTTTCTTCTGTCGCCGAAGCCGGGGGCTTTTACGGCGACGCAGTTGAACACGCCTTTGAGTTTGTTGACGATGAGTGCGGCGAGCGCGTCGCCTTCGACGTCTTCTGCGATGATCAAAAGGCGGGCGCCTTGCTGGGCGAGCGGCTCGATGATGGGCAAGATCTCCTGCAAGTTGGAAATTTTCTTATCGGTGATGAGGATGTAAGGGGTATCGAGTACGGCCTCCATCTTATCGGTATTCGTGACCATGTAAGCGGAAGCATAGCCGCGGTCGAACTGCATGCCTTCGACGGTCGTGAGTTCGGTATTCATGGTTTTGCCTTCTTCGACGGTGATCACGCCGTCTTTACCGACCTTTTCCATGGCGTCGGAGATGAGCTGGCCGACGGTTTCGTCGCCTGCGGAAATGGAAGCGACCTGTGCGATCGCTTTTTTGCTGTCGACGACTTTGGAGATTTTCTTGATTTCGCCGACGGCGGTATCCACGGCTTTATCGATGCCGCGGCGCAGGATGATGGGATTTGCGCCTGCCGCGAGGTTTTTGAGCCCTTCGCGGATGATCGCCTGCGCGAGAACGACCGCGGTCGTGGTGCCGTCGCCCGCAACGTCGTTGGTTTTCGTGGAAACCTCTTTGACGAGTTGAGCGCCCATGTTTTCGAACGGATCTTCCAGCTCGATCTCTTTGGCGATCGTCACGCCGTCGTTCGTGATGAGCGGAGCGCCGAATTTTTTATCGAGAACGACGTTCCTGCCTTTCGGTCCGAGGGTGATTTTGACTGTATTTGCAAGGGTATTGACGCCTTTTTCCAAAGCCTTTCTGGCTTCGTCACCGTATTTGATTTGTTTTGCCATAATGATGTCCTCCTGAAAAATTCAAACTTTATTCAACGATTGCTAGAATATCGCTCTGACGGATGATGGTAAATTCTTTGCCGTCCACCTTGAATTCGCTTCCCGAATATTTGGAGAAAAGAATGGTGTCGCCGACTTTGACGACCATTTTCACTTCTTTTCCGTCCACATTTCCCCCGGGGCCGACTGCAACCACGCGCGCGGTCTGCGGCTTTTCCTGTGCCGAGGAGGGAAGAATAAATCCGCTCTTCGTCTTTTCTTCCGTCTGAACGCTTTCGACAACTACTTTATCGAACAAAGGTTTAATGTTCATATGTTACGCCTCCAATAATTTTTCGATGTTTGTTAGCACTTTCAATGCCTGAGTGCTAATTTACTATATATTATATACATTTCGAATTAAAAGTCAAACGTTTGAACGAAGAAAAATGAAAATTTTAGCACTTTTATTGTCGGAGTGCTAAATTGCGGGGAGGAGGGGGAGGGGTGGTGCGGAAAATGGGAAGAGTGCTTGCAATTTAGGGCGAGGTATGGTAAAATGAAACGCAGGTACGAAAGGAGGGCGGAATATGAATAAATGGGACAAGCGGTTCATGGAGCTGACGGAAACGGTAGCGGGCTGGTCGAGCTGTTATCAGGAGAACAGGCATGTAGGCGCGGTGATCGTGATGGACAAGCGTGTATTGACGACGGGATACAACGGAGCGCCGGCGGGGATCATGAGCTGTGCGGACAGGGGGGAATGTTTGCGGCGGAAGCTGGACATACCGAGCGGGACGCGTCAGGAGATTTGCTATGCGGTGCATGCGGAGCAGAACGCGATCATACAGGCGGCGCGGCTGGGGATCAAGATCGAAGGGGCGACGCTGTACTGTACGCATCAGCCTTGCGTGATCTGTGCGAAAATGATCATCAATGCGGGCATTGCGCGGGTTGTGTATAAGAACGGATATCCCGATGAATTTTCCGTGCGGCTGTTTGCGGAAGCGAACGTGAAATTAGAAAAATACGAAGATTTGGAAAAGGAGTAAAAAAATGAATCCTGTAGTGACGTTTACGATGGAGAAAGGCGGAGTGATCAAGGCGGAGCTTTATCCGGAGAAGGCGCCGAACACGGTGAACAATTTTATATCGCTGGTGCGGCACGGTTTTTATGACGGACTGACTTTTCACCGGGTGATCGAGGGATTTATGATCCAGGGCGGCGATCCTGCGGGCAACGGTACGGGCGGGCCCGGGTATTCGATCAAAGGGGAATTCCGCATGAACGGATTCACGCAGAACGATATAAAGCATACGCGTGGCGTGTTGTCGATGGCGCGTTCGATGATGCCGGACAGTGCGGGGTCGCAGTTTTTCATCATGCACGAAAACGCGTCGCATCTGGACGGGCAATATGCGGCTTTCGGCAAAGTGACGGAAGGAATGGACGTAGTGGACGCGATCGCGAAAACGGCGACGGACATGCGTGACAAGCCGCTGGAGCCGCAGGTGATCTCCGCGGTGACGGTGGAGACGTTCGGGGAAGAGTATCCCGAGCCGAAGCGGGCAAGATAAATCATCGGGGAGAGAATGTGAAAGATGACGATCGGTGTAATTTTAGGGGTTTTGTTCGCGCTGCTCTTTATGGGAGCGTTTGCGGCGGGCGCATGGAGTTTCCGTGCGGGCAGGAAAGGCGGAGCGGCGGCGTTGAAAGTGCGCGGCAGCTGTCTTTTGGCGGCGGGCGTTGTATTATTTGTATTGTTTTTGCTGATCCCGTTCAGTTTTCGTACTGTGGAAGCGGGGGAAGTGGCGGTAGTCAAGCATATGGGGAAAGCGACGCGCGTGCGGACTGCGGGAACGTATTTTGATTTTTGGATTACCGAGAAATATGAGATCTACGATGCGAAAGTGCAAAATATGGATATCAATGCGTCGGCGTATTCCAAAGATGCGCAGACGATGGATATTGCCATGACCGTGCAATACCAGATCGACACGAATAAAGCGATCGAGATCGCCAACCGTTACGGCACGCTTGACACGTTGGCAAACCGTATCCTGAGCATATCGGTCGAAAAGGCGAAGTCCACGTTGTCGGCGTATTCGGCGATGACGATCATAGAAACGCGCGCGACCATATCACCGGAGGTAGAGCAGGCGATCAAGGAATCTGTCGACGAAAATTATTATGTAAACATTGAAGCGGTGGTGTTGACGAACATTGATTTCAGCGATGCGTTTGAGCAGACGGTGGAAGACAAGATGATCGCGGAGCAAGAGAAGCTGAAAGCGGAATACGAAAAAGAGACGGCGATCGTAAACGCGGAAAAAGAGCTGGAAGTCGCGAAACTGAATGCGGAAGCGCGCATCGAATCGGCGAAAGCGGATGCGCAGGCGCAGATCGAGATCGCGCAGGCGGAAGCGAGAGCGATCCGCTTAAAATCGGTCGAAGTTGCCCGCGCGTTAGGGTTTACGGTGACGGAAAACACCGTAACGGGAGAAGACGGGATAAACGAAATAGAATATGTGATTGATTTTGAAAATAAAACGGCGGAAGAGATCGCTCTCATTACGGAATATATGAAATACATCGAATATCTTTCCAAATGGGACGGCAAGCTGCCTTCCACGGTGATCACGGACGGAAGTGCGTCGGTCATTTTGCCTTTGCCCGATGCGGGCACGTCTGCGGACGGCACAACGTAATAAAATAAAAAGGGCGCCGAAAGGCGCCTTTTTTACGCCCTCCGCGCACGCTACGCCGCTCACGTTCGCCGCTCACGTTCGCCGCTTACGCCCTGCCCGCTCACACTCCGCCGCTCACGCCCCGCCGCTCACCCCCCGCCGCCCACGCCGCGCCGCTCACACTCCGCCGCTCACGGACTCCGCTTACGCTCCGCCGTTTACTCTCC
>CALVMA010000032.1 GCA_944341655.1 uncultured Clostridia bacterium
CGCGCGCAATGCGGTCGTGCCTGCCGAAAAATACGTGGCCCGCCCCTTCGATCTCTTCCAAAAACACGGGCGGCGCGTTCTCCGTCCGCGCGCGGCGCCACGCCTGCGCCGCTTCCCGCGAATACTCCGCCGACACAATGCCGTCCTTCGTGCCGTGCACGATCAGCACGGGCCCGCCGTACGGCAATACCGCCTCGGGCAGCCGCAGCGACTGCGCCGCCTTGGCATACTCCCCGCCCAGCGTCATCGGCCCGCAGCGTATGCGCTCCGGAACGTTCGCCGGATCGAATTTTGCAAACAGCATGCGCCCGCGCCGCGCGTCGTCGGGTATGCAGAACGCAGGATACAACAGCACCAGCTTTTTGACCGCCTGCGGCCGCTCCGCCGCCGCCAGCGCGCACACGAGCCCGCCCTGGCTCGCCCCGATCAGCACCGCGCTCCCTCCGTCCGAAAGCGCGTGCCCTTTCAGATACTCCGTCACCGCGAACAGGTCATCCCGCTCCGTCAGCACGGTCGTGTCTTCCGTCCTTCCGTCGCTCTTCACGAACGGCCCGCCGCCGCAAAAATCAAACACCGCCGTCAGATACCCCAGCGACGCCGTCAGCTTTGCGTACCGCCGCATCATCTTTCCGTTCGCCATGAACCCGTGACAGAGCACCGCGGCGGGCAGCCGCTCCCCGTCGGGTACGTACAGCGTCCCGCGCACCGTCAGCCCGCCGCGCTCACAGCTGAATTTCTGCTTTCTCATCCTCGCTCCCCCTGCCCGCATCTTCCGACGGACAGTCAGCCCGCCGATACGCTCCGCCGCGCCGCGGAATACGCGGCGCGGCGTCGTTCAGCCCTTGCATTTTTTCACATATTCCGCGATGCGCGACGTCGCCGTGTCCAGATTCGCCATACTGGTCGCGTACGAACAGCGCACATGATATTTCCCCGCTTCGCCGAACGCGTCGCCCGGCACCACCGCCACTTTCTCCGCGCGCAAAAGCCCGTTCGCAAACTCTTCGCCCGTCATTCCCAGCGACGCCGTCGACGGGTACACGTAAAACGCCCCCCGCGGCTCGAAACAGGCAAGCCCCGTTTCGTTGAAAAAGTTCGTAATGAAACGGCGGCGCCTGTCGTATTCCTCGCGCATGGATTCCACCACCGCAAAATTGTCGCCGAATCCGTCTTTGAGCGCTTCCACCGCCGCGTACTGCGACGCGCTCGGCGCGCACATGATCGCGTATTGGTGGATCTTGAACAGCGCCTTGTCCAGTTCGGGCGGCGCACACACGAACCCGATCCGCCAGCCCGTCATCGCAAACGCCTTGGAAAAACCGTTGATCACCACCGTGCGCTCCCGCATTCCCGCGAGCGACGCGACCGAAACATGCTTCCCGCCGTACGTCAGTTCCGCGTAGATCTCGTCCGAAACGACCAAAAGATCGTGCTTTTCAAATACGGGCGCGACCGCCTCCAGCTGCTCTTTGGTCATGATCCCGCCCGTCGGATTGTTCGGATAGGGCAAAATGATCGCCTTCGTCCTGGGCGTGATCGCCTTTTCCAACGCCTCGGGCGTCAGGATAAACGCGTTTTCCTGCGAACAGGGCACCCGCACGGGCACCCCTCCCGCCAACAGCACGCAGGGCGCATAGGACACGTAACTCGGATCGGGCACCAGGATCTCGTCGCCCGCGTCGCACACCGCGCGCATCACCAGGTCGATCCCTTCGCTCGCCCCGACCGTCACGATAATGTTCTCCGCAGGGTATTCGACCGAAAACCGCTCGCTCATGTACCGCGCGATCAGCTCGCGCAATGCGGGCAGGCCGCGGTTGCCCGTGTACTGCGTGTATCCCCTCTGTATGGACTTGATCGCCGCGTTGCGGATGTGCCACGGCGTGATGAAATCCGGCTCGCCCACGCCCAGGGAGATCGCGTCCTTCATCTCCGACACGATGTCGAAAAATTTACGGATTCCGCTGGGTTTCAGTTCCTGCGAGCGCCGATTGACAAAATTCCTCATGCGTGTACCGATATCCGAATACGGTTATCGTCCTCCGTGTCCGTGATCGTGCCCTCGATCTTGTATTTTTTCAGAATGAAATGCGTCGCCGTGGACTGCACTTCGTCCAGCGTGGACAGCCGCTCCGCCACAAACCGCGCCACCTCGCGCAGGTTCTTGCCCTCGATGAATACCGCAAGATCATACCCGCCTCTCATCAGATAACAGCTCTTCACTTCCTCGAAACGGTAGACCTCTTCGGCGATGGCGTCAAACCCGCTCGTCTTTTGCGGCGAAACCTTGACTTCGATCAGCGCCTGCACGATATCGTCGGAAAGACGTTCGTCGTTGACGATCGCCGTGTATTTGACGATCACGCCGCGCGCCTGCATCGACGCGATCGCATCCGCCACTTCTTTTTCCGTCTTGTCGAGCATGACGGCGATCTTCGCGGGCGAATAGCGGCAATCTTCCTGCAAAATGCCGAGAATATCCGATTCCAGCTTTTTCATCTTCACACCTCTTCTGACTGCTTTCCGGAAAGGCTCTGCGCCGAAAATCACGCAAAACTTACGGCTTTTACGGGGCGCGCCTCTTTTGTCTTTTGCAAAAAACAAAAGAGGCGCGCCGTTTTTGCCTCTTCCCTTGCAAATAGTATATATTTTTACGCAAAATATGTCAATAATATTTTACTTTTACGGGAAAATTCACTATAATTTTAAAAAACAAAGGAGCGGCTCTATGGTCAGGATCTGGGCAAAAATCATGCGCGAAGGCAAAATCGTCAAACAATACGTCTACGAAAACAACACCGAAAAGTTGATCTATTCGCACTTTTTCGAGTACCTTTCGGAGATCTGCCGCGAATTGGACGCCCCTACGCCCGTCTTGCTCAAAACGCATATCTTCAATTTCGCCAAGTTCAACCACGTGCGCTTCTACCCGCGCGATTTCGTCGAAGGCGTGGATTTCGATTACCTCCTGCTCGAAAACATCGTCCTGTGAACCCTTTCGCCCCCCCCGATGCCCTCGGGGGGATCTTCATGCCCGCGCGCCTGCCGATCCCGCCGCGCGGGTATCTTTTTTACCGTTTTTATACCATACGAAGGATTTTTATTCCCGCACGGGGCTTTTTTTAAAATATTTTCCCCGCCTTGCCCGAACGGCTTGACTTTTTTCCTTTGTTCTGCTATCCTCTTTTGCGGTAGGTTTTCGGAAAACACTACCTAAAAACAACCGAGGTAAACTGAATATGAAGAGATTTTCCACAAAAATGCTGTGCCGGGCAGGCATCATCGCCGCCCTGTACGTGGCGCTCACCTACGCGTTCGGCGCGCTCGCTTACAACGGATTCTTGCAGATCCGCCCCGCCGAGGCTCTGACCATACTGCCCCTGTTCTTTCCCGAAGCGGTACCCGCTCTGTACATCGGCTGCATGCTGAGCAACCTCGCGTCCCCGTTCTGGGTCTACGACGTGTTCGTCGGCTCGCTCGCAACTTTGGCAGCCGCCACCGGTACGTGGGCCATGGGAAAAATTTTCCGCAGCCACGTCGCCCGCGTGAGCTTGGGCGGTTTGTTCCCCGTCTTGATCAACGCGTTCGTCATTCCGCTCATCATCGTCTTTTTGTGCGGCGATCTCTCTTACGGGACACAGGCCGTCACCTATTGGACGTATTTCGGCTCTCTGGCCGTCACCGAAGCGCTTTGGGTCTATGCGCTCGGCGTTCCTCTGTACGTCTTTGTGCACAACATGCGCAAAAAAGGCATCTCCGCCTTTTCGGACAATTCCGTCGGCGAACCGCTTTCGCCCGACGCCGCCCGTCATAAAAACTGAATTTTTGCGGGGTTTCCCCCGCAATTCGAATTTTTTCGGATTTTATCCCGCGCCGCGCAGATTCCGACTGCGCGGCGCTTTTTTTATTTTTCCCGTTTTTCCGCGCCGACGTTTTTCCGCTCCTACGGTCCCGTCCCACGCTCTTCACTCCTCCCTTTTCGGCGCCCGCCCTACCGCCCTCCGTTTCCAGACGTTTCCGCCTTTGCCCGACGGGTGTTTCCGCGCCGCCGTTTTTCCGCTCCTACGGTCCCGCCCCACGCTCTTTACTTCTCCCTTTTCGGCGCCCGCCCTGCCGCCGCTCCGTTTCCAGACGTTTCTGCCCCTGCCCGCCGCGCCTTTGCCGCTTTTTGTCCCGCTCGTTTGTCTTTTTTCTTGCCGTGCGCCCTTGCCGCCCCGCCCGCCAAAATTTTTTGGCGGGCGGGGCGGGATTTCGTTGACTTTTTTGTGCGGTTGCGGTATCCTATTGGCACAGATTTGTTGCATATGCAACATGGAGGAAGAAAATGGAAGAAGTGACGACGTCGTTGTTTGACGGCGTATCGCCCGAAGAGTATGCGGCGATGATGGTATGTTTCAAGACGGTGGTGCGCACGTACATGAAGGGGGAAGAGATCCCGATGCCGAGCGGACGGGTGGGGATCGTACAGCGGGGGCAGATCAACCTGCTGAAGACGGACATCAACGGAGTGCGGACGATCTTCGAGCAACTCAAACCGGGGGGAGTGTTTGGGGACGTGCTCGGTTTTTCGTGGGCGGACGCGAGTCTTTTTCTTGTGGCGGAAGAGGAAAGCGACGTATTGTACATCGATTACGAACACATCATCAAGCGGTGTCCGAACGCGTGCACGCATCATTCGGTGGTTGTTGCCAACCTGGTGCGGCTGATGAGTGAAAAGACGCAGGCGCTTTCGGAGCATCTGGAGATTTTGAGCCGCCGCACGACGCGGGAGAAGCTGACGGCATATTTTTCCATGCTGGCGGCGAAAAACAGGAGTTCTTATTTTACCCTGCCCTTTTCGCAGACGAGCCTTGCGGACTACATCTGTGTGGACCGCAGTGCGATGGTGCGGGAGCTGAGGCGGATGAGCGACGACGGGCTGATCGAAATGGAGCGGCGGAACGTAAAGCTGTGCGCGCCGCTTTACGCAAAGAGGTGAGCGAATGCAGACGTTTATGCGGGAGATCGCGCTGATCGGGAAAGAAAACTTTGAAAAGCTGCGCCGGGCGCGGGTTGCGGTGTTCGGGATCGGCGGGGTAGGATCGTACGCGGCGGAGGCGCTGGTGCGCGCGGGGATCGGCGCGCTGGTATTTGTGGACGGGGACAGCGTGGCGGAATCCAACCTGAACCGCCAGCTGATCGCCCTGCGTTCCACGCTGGGCAGGAACAAAGCGGCGGTCATGAAAGAGCGCGCGCTGGACATCGATCCTCTCGGGGATTTTTCCGCCGCCGAATATTTTTTTGACGAAACGACGAAAGATTGTTTTGATTTTACGCAATTTTCGTACGTCGCCGACTGCATCGACGACGTAAAAAGCAAAGCGCTGTTGCTGGAATGCGCGAGCCGCGCGGGGGCGCGGGTGATCTCCTGCATGGGCGCGGGGAATAAACTGGACGGCGGCGCGTTCCGCGTGGCGCCGCTGGAAAAAACGCGCGAATGCCCGCTCGCGCGGCTGATGCGGCGGGAAATGAAAGAGCGCGGGATCGCGGGCGTCAAGGCGGTCTATTCGGAGGAAAAGCCCCTCTCCCCCGATAAAACGGGCGCCGCCGAAGGCGAACGGCTGATCGGGAGCATTTCTTTCGTGCCCGCGGCGGCGGGGCTGCTCCTTGCGGGCGAGATCGTAAAAGACCTCATCGGCGCGGATTGACTCTTTTCCCTTGCTCCCCGCGGCGCAAAACCTTTTTGCGCCGCGGGGATTTTTTGCCTTTCAAAGAGCCGCAGGCGGCAAACATTTTTGCCACCTGCGGCTCTTTTTTTCTTCCGCGGCGCGTTCCGAAAAAATACGCCCCCGCGCGGCGCTCCGCATGCCCGACCGACCGTTCCGTCACGGTTTACCGCGCTTGACAAAAGAAAAATTTTTCATTTTTTGCGAATTTTTTTCAAAGACCTATTGAAATCGGAAAAAAACTATATTATAATAATAAAGAAGCGGCCGCTATGGCCGCACCGCAGGCAATGCGGTGCGGATCTTATACACAAAATCTTTTGCGCGGCCGCGGATAAGGGAGTTAAGTTATGAGCATCAAGAGCGCAGACATCCGGAACATAGCGGTGATCGGGCACAGCGGGGAGGGCAAGACCTCCGTTTGCGAAGCCATTCTGTTCAACGGCAAGTCCACCGACAGATTGGGCAAAGTCACGGAAGGCAACACGGTAACCGACTACGACGAGCAGGAAATTGCCAGAAAAATGTCTATTTCTCTTTCGCTCGCCTACACGATGTGGGAGGGCGTAAAGATCAATCTTTTGGACGTGCCCGGATTTTACGATTTCGAGGGCGAAGAGAACGAGGCGCTGCGCGCGGCAGGCGGAGCGCTGATCGTCACGTCCGCGACGGGCGCGGTGAGCGTCGGCGCGGAGAAGGCGATCGAAAAATGCCTGAAAAACAAGATCCCGATGGTTCTTTTCATCAACGGCATGGACAAAGAAAACGCCGATTACAAAGGCACCGTTGCGGCGTTGACCGAAAAATACGCGGGCAAGATCGCCCCCATTCAGATCCCTCTCATGGAAGGGAACAAGATGATCGGGTACATCAACGCGCTGACCGAAAAGGCATTCCGGTTCTCGGGCGAAGGGCTCAAAGAGATCCCCATTCCCGCGGATATGAACCAGACGCTCGCCGACATGCAGGCGAGCCTGACCGAAACCGCCGCCGAAAACGACGACGCGCTTTTGGATAAGTATTTCGGCGAGGGCGAGCTGACCAAAGACGAGATCATTCACGGAATCCGCAAGGGTATTTACAGCGTGAACACCATTCCCGTGATGGCGGGCTCCGCCCTGCAGAACCGCGGCATCATCAACCTGATGGGCGAGATCGTCAAATACATGCCGAGCGCGGAAGAGCGCAGGGAGGTTTTGGCCTCCGCCGTCGACAAAGACGAGCTGATCGGCATCACCTGCGAAGAGAACGCTCCGTTTGCGGCGCAGGTATTCAAGACGGTCGTCGACCCGTTCGTCGGGAAACTCAACGTCATGAAAGTGTTCCGCGGCTCCCTCAAAGCGGGCGCGACGGTCTACAACGCCACGACGGGAAAAACCGAACGCATCAACCAGATCTATCTTTTAAAGGGCAAAAAACAGGAAGCGGTGACCGAGCTCGGCGCGGGCGACATCGGCGCCGTGAACAAGCTGACGGCGACAAATACGGGCGATACCCTCTGCGACGAATCCGCAAAGGTCAAGTTCGACGCCATTCACTTCCCCCGTCCCGTGCTTTGGCTGGCCATTTACGCCGAGAAGAAAGGCGAGGAAGACAAGATCTTCCAGGGGCTCAACCGCCTCGCCGAAGAAGATTATTCGTTCAGCGTCACGAAAAACCCCGAAACGGGCGAAATGCTGATCGGCGGACAGGGCGAAACGCATCTGGACGTCATCAATAAGAATCTCAAAGCGAAATTCAACGTTTCGGCCGTTCTCAAAACGCCGAAGATCGCCTACCGCGAAACCATCCGCAAAAAGGTGGAGGCCGAGGGCAAACATAAGAAACAATCGGGCGGACACGGCCAGTACGGACACTGCAAAGTGCGCTTCGAACCCTTCGACGGCGATTTCGAGTTCGCCGAAGAAGTCGTCGGCGGCTCGGTGCCGAAACAGTACATTCCCGCCGTCGAAAAAGGGCTCATCGAATGCCTGCCGCACGGCGTCCTGGCGGGATACCCCGTGACGGGCCTGCGCGCCGTACTCTATGACGGAAGCTACCACGACGTCGATTCCTCGGAAATGGCGTTCAAACTCGCCGCCGCCCTCGCGTATAAAGAAGGCCTGAAAAACGCCTCCCCCTGCCTGCTCGAACCCATCATGAAATTGAAGATCGCCATTCCCGAAGCGTATCTTGGCGATATCATGGGCGACATGAACAAGCGCCGCGGCCGCATCCTCGGCATCGATATGATGGAGGGTATGCAGATCGTCAACGCCGAAGCGCCACAGGCGGAGATCCAGAAATACGCGACCGATCTCCGCAGCATGACGCAGGGCCGCGGGAAATTTATGTCCGAACTCGCTCGCTACGAAGAAGTCCCCGCCCCCGAAGCGGAAAAGATCATCAAGGCGCGCGCCGCGGAACAGCAGGGCTGAAAAACCGAATAAATAAAAAAGAGGCGCGCCGCCGCGGCGGCGCGCCTCTTGCCGTTTTTAAAAATCGTCGTCTTCGTCCTCTTCGTCGTCCTCGTCCTCTTCGTCGTCGTCCAGCGAATCAAAATCCGCCGAAGCATCGTAGTCGAGATCGTCGAGCGGCTCTTCTTCCGAGGTCGTCTCTTCTTCGACATAGTCGTCTTCGAAATCGTCCTCGAAATCGTCCGTAAAGTCGTCGCCGAGGTCGATCCCTTCCCCTTCCAGAACGAGATCGTCTTCTTCCTCGTCCAGATAGTTGCGCCATTCCTCGTCCTTTTCGGGATCGATGTCGTCCTCTTCTTCGTATTCGGCATTCTTCTTGCACTCGTCGCACATCTTTTCGCCCGGCCGCATATAGTTCTCGCCGCAGACCGGACAAAGTTCCGTCTTTTCCGAATCTTCGTCGTCGTCCATGTCCGCAAACTTCAGTTTGCCGCCCTGCATCTCCGCAAGACATACGTCGCAATAGTCCTTATCCTCTTCGATATAGTTGAGTTCACATCTGGGACATTTTTTATATCTTACCATTCGTTTCCACCTCTGTGCGCCCTTTCCCCCGTCTTTGCCGGCAACACCCGTCCATACAATATATTACGGCGAAAGCTGGTATGTGCAATGCGCGGTTTTTTAAGCACAAAGCCAAGTAATTTTTTCGGGGACATTATACACATTAATCGCTCGTTTGTAAAGTGTTTTCCGCGTTTTTTTGTGAACTTTTTGCCGCATATTGTCAATTTTGCGATTTTTTCCGCACGCGGGGCCGCACACCTCCGTTTTTTCACCCGCGCACCCGCCTTTTCATAAAAAAGACGGGGGAGATCCCCCGTCTTTTCAAGCGGCACGCCGCTTTTTTGTTATTCTGCCGCTTTCAAAAGAAGATCCGTCGCAAGCGAGTCTGCGATCGTTTCCGCATCCTCGTCGCTCCGCGCGCCCAGCAGGCCGTAGAAATAGCTCTGCACGTTGTACGCCGTTTCGCCGTCTTTGAGATTGTCAAAGTTCAGCCCGTGCGCCGCGCCGCACGCCGCAAACGCTTCCGTCACGTCCAGATCTTCCTGCTCGTATTCGCCGAGATGCTCTTCCTCGTATATCGCCGCCGTGCTGCCCGTATAATAATAGTACTTCGCCGCATTCGACGCGTCCGCAAACTTCTCCGAAATCTCCGTAAACGCATCCTGCACGTCGTCATACTTCTCGTTGAGCGCTTTCAGATCCGCATTCGTTTCGGGATTGTCCAAAACATACACGTATTCGTCCGAGTAACTCTCCGCATTGAAGAAGAATACATATCCGCCCAGCGTTTCGGGATTGAACCAATCGGACTTGTAATCTATTTTCATGTACTGCGTCGGCTTGTAATCGTCGTTTTCCGCCGCCGTGCCCGTGAACGTGTTGTAATCTTCCCTCGTTCCCGTATATTTGATGCGGTACAGCGCTTTGCCGTTCGTGCCCGCCATCGAATAGTACAGGTATTCGCCGTCCAGATACAGGAGCGTCGCCCCTTCCTGCTGTTTGGCGATCGCAAACGATTCTTCCGTCTCGCCCGCCTTTACTTTCTGGATCGCATTGGAGGAATCCAGATATACATAGTACTGCGCCCCGTTCTGCTCAAAATACAGAGCCGAACCCGTCGCCTTGTCCGACGAGGGGGAAACCAGCGCAAACGCCCCCGACGCGCCCGCCGTGAACTGCGGGTTCGCCGTGATGCTGTTCCAGCCGTCCTTCACCGCGTCCGCCGAAAGCGCGTACACGAAAGACGCCGTGCTTTCGTCGTTGTTGGTGATCTTCAGATATATTTTGCCGTCCGTAACTTTTACGAGCTCATACGTGTAACCCGCCGCGCTCGACATCGTCACGCCCTCTTTGTAATCTACGTTGAAAGGCGTCGGCTCACTCGTGCTGCCTACCCCGTCCAGAACGATCGTTCCGAGGTTGACATACTCCATCTGATACCCTTCGTCCCCTTCCTTCTTGGAAGAATCGACATACCCGTCCGAAAGATCCAGCGTGTAGGGCGACTGCGTCGCCGATGCCGTCACTTTGTAAAGCTGATTGTACGTTTCCGTGCTCGAAGAAGGATAAGTATTCTTTTTCGTCACTGCCATCGTATAATATACGGTGGGGCTCTCTACGTCCGCATCGAACATATAGGCACTGTAACCCGATACGAGCACCGTGTCCGTACCCGTCTCCGTGTTCAGCGAATGGATCTCCGAACTCGACGTGTTTACGTAAAGCAGATACACCGTGCCGTCTTCCACGACATAACGGTACGGAGCCGCGTTGTCCGAAAGCTGCACATAGTAATCTTTCATCGTCTCCGAACCGTCCAGCTTGGAACGCTTGAAATTCAGATAAGAGCTTTCAATGCTCCCTTCCATGTTCTTGGTGGTGTTCGGCGTCGCATAGTAAACATAATCGCCGTAAATGAACAGGCCCGAAGTATAGTCGTTCGTGATGATCAGCTGCGGCACGACGATGTCCGTTTGCGTATAATTGCCCTTTTCGAGATTTTCCGCGGAAATACGCATCAGCGAGCCCTTGACGACTTTGCCGAACGTGTTGTCCGCCGAATAGTCCTCCGCCCCGTTGATGAAATAATACCAGTTGTCCTTCTTGACGACAAACCCGCCGTTGGATTCCGCCGCATTGTCGGAAGACGTGTACCCTTCGAGCGCGTCCCTGTTCAACGTTTTGCCGCACCCCGCCAGCGCGCCCGCCGAAAGCGCGAGGGACAGAAGCAGCAACAGAAATTTTTTGCCCTTTTTCAGCATAAAAGCAAGACTCCTTATGGTCTGAAAATTTTTTCGGACGCCGCGGCATCGCGGCGAAAACCCCTTTCGGCAAGACTTTTGCCGATATACCTTTCTATTATATATCAAAAAGCACGTTTACGCAATTAAAAAGCATAAAAATTTCATGAAAATTTTGCGTAAGCCGCGACAAATAAATGCTTTTCGGAGTTGAAGATGGATAAATTCGGTCTTTTTAACCTGCTTTCCGCACTCGTCTCGCCCGACGGCGCAAACGACGCGCCCGATACGGATCGTTTTGACGATCAGACCCCTCCCGATCCGCCGCAGAAGAACGCCCCGCCCCAAACCGCGGCAAAAAACGGGGTCTTCTCGGCGGACGAACGGCTCGCCCGCGCCGCAGGCATCCTCGAACGCCACAACGCCATCTCCCGACGCATCGACAAAAAATCGGGGAAATAACGCACCGTCTTTGCTCAAATCGGCGGCAAAAAGGCTTTCTCGCGCATAAACTCGCGGCAAAACCGATCGGACAACCCCCTCCTTTTGCCGCAGGCATTCCTGCCTGCGGCAAAAAGCACAAAACAAAAGATCCGCCGCGCAAATGCGCGGCGGATTTTCGCTGCATTGATCGGTCGTCTCCAACCGCGATTATCTCTTCGAGAACTGCGGTGCGCGGCGAGCTTTCTTCAAGCCGTACTTCTTTCTTTCCTTCGCCCTCGGATCGCGCGTGAGGAAACCTTCCTTTTTCAGCGCGGGACGCAGCTCGGGCTGCGCCTGGATCAGCGCGCGCGAAATGCCGTGACGGATCGCTCCCGCCTGGCCCGTATATCCGCCGCCGCATACGTTGACGACAATGTCATACGCGCCTTCCGTCTGCGTCAGAACGACGGGTTGTTTCACAATGTATTGAAGCGTGCCCTGCGGGAAATAATCGTCCAGCGCACGGTCGTTGATCACGATGCTGCCGGTGCCCCCCGGAATGAGGCGGACGCGGGCGATCGCCTTCTTTCTCCTGCCCGTTCCCCAGAACTGCAATTTCTTTTTCAATGTCGGTTTAGCCATTCTCTTACCTCACTAAAATAATTTAAGTTCTTCGGGCTTCTGCGCCTCGTGGTTGTGCTCGCCGTTCTTGTAAACGCGCAGCTTCTTGATCATCTTTCTGCCGAGCGAATTCTTCGGGAGCATGCCGCGCACAGCTTCATAAACCGCAACGTCGCTCTTCTCCGCGAGCATCTTGCGGTAGGAAATCTCTTTCAAGCCTCCGATGTAGCCGGTGTGGTATCTGTAAAATTTGTCATCCAGCTTCTTCCCCGTCAGCAAAACTTTATCGCTGTTGATGACGATCACAAAATCGCCCGTATCGACGTTGGGAGTAAACGTGGGTTTGTTTTTACCGCGAAGAACGGCCGCAACTTTGGAAGAAAGCCTTCCGAGCGGTACGCCCGCCGCGTCGACAACATACCATTTTCTCTCTACCGTTTGGGCGTTTGCCATGTAGGTCTTCATGATGTTGTTCTCCTTGTCCTGTTTTTATAATGAATGGAATAGCGTACCATAGACGCCTTCCGTTGTTTACTCAATAAATTTTATCTTATATCCAAAATACTGTCAAGCGGTTTTGATCGCGCTTTTGCGACTTTTTTGAAAAAAAATTTTTTTTCCGCCCAAAAAAAGAAAAATATCCCTTTCTCCCTTGACAAACTCCCTTTTCGGGTGTATAACGAAAAAAAGCCGCCCGTTCCGTATGCGGCTTGCAAGGAGATCGTTCATGGATTCTTTCAAAGACTTGCGCATCGTCGATAACTTTTATCAGACTTCCGCCTTTTTCCCCATGCCGACCGTGCTCGTCGGTACCGTTTCCGAAAACGGTATGACAAACCTCGGCTCTTACTCCCTGTGCTTCCCCTACTACATCGCGGGAAAAGAACGCTACGCCATGCTGCTCGAATGCCGCAATTCCTCCAATACCGCACAGAATATCCTGCAAAACAAAACCGTTTCCCTCAACTTTATCCCCGACAACAGAAAATTCTTCCGCGAAGCGGTACGGCTCGGATTCCCCGGCGACACCACCGAAGAAAAAATGAAAAATTGCCTGTTTCGCCTGCAAAACAGCGAACTGCCCGGCGTCCGCCCCAAAATCGTTTCGGACGCGTTCCAGGTCTTCGAATGCACCTGGGACGACTCCCTCGAAGACGCTTACCTCGATAAGGCGGGAAACCTCGAAGGCTACGATCCGCCCTACCGCAATTTCAACGGCATCACCAGCAAGTTCGGCGCGCATTTCATCTTGAAGATCGACAAGATCTACATGAAAGAAAAATATTACGACGCGATCTTAAACGGCGTGAAAGCGGGAAGTTTCCCGCGCGTCCCCGTCGATTACGGCTACCGCGACAGCACCAATTTCTGGTACACGAAATTCCGCCGCCCCATTCCCGAAAAGATACAGGCGAAGGAAGGCAACATCGATTCCGTCATCTACGCCGCCGAACGCACCGACCCCGACGTCAAGTTCACCCGCGAAGCGTGCGCGAAACTCACCAAGATCCCGCGCGTGTTCTTGAAAGCCGCGCTCGCCCAGATGGTCGCCATCGCCAAAGAAGAGGGCATCACGGTCATCGACGAGGCCGCTTTGCAGATCATCAACGACAAACGCCGCACCGACAAAAAGAAAAAATAACCTCCGCCCCACCCGCGGTGAGAGGAAAAAAAAAC
>CALVMA010000033.1 GCA_944341655.1 uncultured Clostridia bacterium
ACCCGTTCGTTTGCCAACTTGCAAATCATTTCTTCGTATGTACGTATCGCCTCTTTTTCCCCGCGGATATCGTCTAAGATCATTTTTACGGGATCACAGGCATACGATACCGCGCGCGTCGAATAAACATCGAACATGCGCGGCGGCCACGAGGTATAGACGGGCAATGCCCACATCTCAAATAACAGCGAGCCCAAAATTTCCAGATGCTCCATCTCTGCGATCGATATGCTCAACAGCGTTTCCGAATATTTCTTTAACCCCTGCCCGCTCAGAACGATCGATTGAAAAACATATTGCAGGATCGCCGTCATTTCACTGCCCCGATCCGCATAGGCAGGCGAAATGATGCGCACGCTGCGTTCATCCCGACCGATCCCCTCGACGGAAGGATAAGGCTGATCCACCTGTAAACCTTTCATAAATCACCTCATAAGGATTTTCTTATATACTATGTAAATCATAAAAAATCTGTGCCTTCCCCCTTCACCGCAACCGTCGTTTCCGTCCGCATTTTTTGCAAAGCCTTCGGTAACCGCCTATCCGCCCCGTTTATCAGCCGCCCCGCGCAAAAACATTCCCCCGCACGGACGCTTTCGCGAAAAAGGTGCGTCGCGGCAGATCTGCCGCGGCGCACCTTTGTTTTCGGACATAAAAAAGCGGCTCCGAAACGAAGCCGCTTTTTTATGCGTTTTTTAAGGAATTTTTCCGAAAAACAAATTGTCTGTCATTCGGAAAAAAACGGATTATTTGTTTAATTTTTCGATCATTTCCACGATGTCTTTGACCGTCTTGACGTTTACGATATCATCTTCCGGAATGGAAATACCGTAATCATCTTCCAAAGAAATAAGAAGTTCCACCACGTCGAGAGAGTCTGCCCCCAAATCCTTCACGACATCGCTTTCAAGCGTAATTTTATCGGGAGAGAGATTCAACTGCTTCGCGAGCATTTCGCGTACTTTTTCAAACATTTTGTAATCCTCCTGCGTTATGAAAATATTTTACTAAATACGGCACGATATGTCAATACTTTATTGCGCTTTTGCTTCGGCTTTTTTCTTTGTTGCAGGATTTTTCATCGTAAGCCCGATACGGTTTTTCTTCACGTCCACATCTTTGACCCAGACAGTCACGGGCTGTCCGACTTCCAAAACATCCGAAGGGTGACGGATATACCGATTCGTGATCTCCGATATGTGCACCAATCCGTCCTGATGCACTCCGATATCCACAAACGCGCCGAAATCCACAACGTTGCGGACCGTTCCCGAAAGTTCCATTCCGGGCGCAAGATCGTTGATATCCATAATGTCGCGGCGCAATACCGGCTGAGGCAGCGCCTCACGGATATCCCTGCCCGGTTTGATGATCTCTGCCACTATATCGTTGAGCGTGGGAACATCCAATCCGGTCTCTTTCGCCGCCTTTTCCGCCCCGTAATCCTTGACTTTCTTCGGCAAATCGGAAATCTTCCCCGCCTTCACGTCTTCCTCGGAATACCCGAACAACTTCAAAAGTTTTTCCGCCGCCGCATAGGATTCCGGATGCACCGCCGTATTATCCAAAATGTTCGACCCGTCCGTGATGCGCAAAAAACCAGCGCATTGCGTAAACGCCTTCTCCCCGAGCTTGGGAACTTTTAAAATATCTTTGCGCGAAACGAATTTGCCGTTCTCTTCGCGATAGGTGACGATATTCTTTGCGATCCCCGCGTTGAGCCCCGCCACATACTTCAAAAGCGAAACACTCGCCGTGTTCAGATCGACTCCGACGCTGTTCACGCAATCTTCCAGCACGCCCGACAAAACATTGTCCAGACGCTTTTTATCCATGTCGTGCTGATACTGGCCGACCCCGATCGATTTCGGATCGATCTTGATGAGCTCCGCCAACGGATCCTGCAGCCTGCGCGCTATCGACACGGCACTGCGTTCCGCCACGTCGAAATCGGGGAACTCCTCCGCGCCGAGCGGGCTCGCCGAATACACGGACGCCCCTGCCTCCGAAACAACGACGTACGCCACATCCGCACCCGTTTCTTCCTTGATCTCCTTGATCAGCTCCGCGACAAAGATCTCGCTCTCTTTGGACGCCGTCCCGTTGCCGATCGATATGATATCCACATGATACTTGGCGATCAGCTCCTTCAATTTCGCTTTTGCCGCTTCAATGTTCTGCTTGGGCCCCGGC
The DNA here is from genome assembly GCA_944341655.1 of uncultured Clostridia bacterium. Lineage (GTDB taxonomy): Bacteria > Bacillota > Clostridia > Christensenellales > Borkfalkiaceae > Borkfalkia. Next base: position 2,194 of record CALVMA010000033.1, read on the forward strand.
GTGGGATACACGACCGTCTTGTCCAACACTTTACCCGTGCCGTCCACGACCGCGATTTTACAGCCCGTACGATACGCCGGATCCAACCCCAGCGTGATCTTGTCTTTGACCGGCGGCTGCATCAGAAGAGGTTTCAGGTTCACCTCAAACATCTTGATCGCCTGCTCGCTCGCCGTTTCCGTCAAGGCTGCGCGGATCTCCCTTTCTATGGACGGGAAAATCAAACGGTCATATCCGTCTTCCACCGCCTCCTGCACGAGCTGCGTGGAATATCCGCCATCCTTTAAATAACCTGCCCCGGCTATGCGCTTGGCGATCTCGTCGTTGAACGATACTTTGACTTTCAAAAATCCCTCTTTCTCACCGCGATTCACGGCAAGAACACGGTGGCTCTTGATCTCCGCTATGCTCTCCGAATAATCCGCATACATTTCGTACACTTTCGCCTCGTCTTTGTCGGCATTCACAAGTTTGGTTTCGATCTCACCGTTTTTCATGAAAAGATTGCGCAGCTTTTTGCGCACGTTGGCATCGTCGGATACGATCTCTGCAATGATATCTTTCGCACCGGCAATCGCTTCCTCCGCCGTCTTAACGCCCTTCTCTTCGTCAATATATTTTTCCGCTTCCGCCTTTACATCGGCATTTTTATCCTGCGCCAATATAAAATCAGCCAAAGGCTGCAATCCGCGCTCGATCGCAACGCTCGCCCGTGTTTTCTTCTTTTGCTTATAAGGACGATATATATCTTCCACTTCCGTCAGCGTCGCCGCTCCGTCCAGCGCCAAACGAATTTCATCCGTCATTTTGCCTTGCTCGGTAATCGACTTCGCTACTTCTTCTTTGCGCTTTTCAAGATTGCGAAGATACTGCAACCTGTCGTCAAATTCACGCAATACCTGATCGTCACAACTGCCTGTCATCTCTTTACGGTAACGGGCAATGAACGGGATCGTGTTCCCTTCGTCGATCAAATTGATAATGTTCTGAGCCCTGTCTGCACGAATGGAGGGAAATTCCTCCGTCAGTTTCTTTAAAATGTCCATAACAACTCCGTCATTTGCGTCCGCTTGTTTTTTTTCGAACACATTGTTTACATTGTATCATACTTTTTTAACTTTTTCATCAGTTTTTCAAAGATTTTAAATATTTTTTTTCGTCCGCCGTGAGCCGAAAACTTTCACATGCTTTTTGAATGGCTTTGCTTTTTACGGAAGCATCCAACGCACCGCTTTTCAAATATTCCGCGCCTCGATCATAAAATTTTACCAGAACTTCCGCCAAAAGCCACGCCGCGCCCATACGCGTATAATAATATTCCGACTTCGCCCTGCCAAGCAGCACGAAAATTTCTTCCAGCCACTCCTCTTCAACGTACGCACCCAACAAAAGCACATACGCAAAACGCTGCGAAAACTCGCTCCCCTCCGCCACAAACGCGCGGATCTCTTCCAAATACGGCCGACGATATTTTTTTATCTGTTTTAAGGTAGAACAAAACAGATCGCAGACCGCCCATCCGTCGATCATAGGCACACACCGCCTGATCAGGCGCACCAGTTCGTCGTACCCTGTTTTTGCATATCCGACACAAAGACACTTTAAACAGCGTATCTCAAAAATTTCGTCCGGAAAAGAAAGCAGAACGTCAAAAGAAAAATCCGCCCGTCTGACCAATCCTTGAGCATATTTGCGCAAAAGAGGTACGCGCACCCCGACGCTGCTTCCCGGCAAAACATTAACAATCCGCTCGTTAAAAACGCGAAATTTTTCGTCGCGCATTTTTTCCAACTCACCCAGAACCGAACCGTACTCCATTTCTTTTATCCCCTATGCACTTTCTTTTTATTTCAGATTTTTAAGCGATCCGCAAACCGAAAAAAATCCGCCCGCCTTTTTAATTTCATTTTCGGAACGCCGATTTATTTTTGAAATACCGAATCCAGCGCGCTGTGCCAAACAGTTTCATCGTAACGCACGTTCGCGGGGCTCGTGGAAGGCATCAGCGCGTACGGGACGGAACATTGACCGTAGATTGAACAAAAAATCTGATATGCTTTCGTTCCGTTCAGCAAAATTTTTTCGATCGGAGCCGCCCGCAACACGGAAGGAACGTCCGCAATTTTAAAATTTTTTATTGAGGCGTCCGAAGAGCCGACTATCTCACAGGACATCACGATATCCCATAAGGCTATCCCGTGCTCTTTCAAAAAATCTTTTTTGTCCGAAACTTTTTCCCCGATACACTCTTGAAAATAATTCCCCAACATTTTCCAGAATTTATTCTGACGGTTTCCGTAATAAAATTCCACGCGGCGGCTCTTTACCGAGCGAAAGCTTCCCAAGATAAGCAATTTGCTGTTCGGTTGAAAAAACGGTTCAAAACCATAAATTATGTCTGACATAGTACATCACAAAATTAATAAAATTTCAATTTCAATGGTATGTAATACAATTTTCAGGCGCCGCGCATAAATGCGCGGCGCCTTCCGTTACCGAATTATCAAAGGTTTCTTTAATTTTCCGACGGCAGCCGCCGCCATTTTTGATACGTCGAAATTCATGGAAAGAGCCCTTTCACAATCTTCCATCGTCATTGCATCGATATCCTTCACACGCGCTTCCAGATCAAGCAATTCATTTTTATACAGCATATTTTTTCCGTATGCGATCATCTGCGACGCCGTATTTTCCTGCGACAGGATGATCGACGCTTTCAGCTGTTCTTTTCCGCGCAAAAATTCTTCCTTCGTAATCTTCTCTTTGCAGAAGCCGTCGATCGTCTGCATGATCGCATCTTGCGCTTTGGAAACGTTTGAAGGATTTACAGCCGCATAAACGATGAGCAAGCCCCCTTCCGTAAACGAAGAAATATAAGAATAGACCGAATACGCCAACCCCATCTGCTCGCGCACTTTTTGAAACAGCCTGGAACTCATGCCGCCGCCGAGAACCGTGTTCATCACGATCGCCGCATCCATCAGTTTATCGTCCCTCGGGAGCGACGGCCACGCATAGGCTATGTGAACCTGCTCAATATCTTTATTTCTGAATAAACTGCCGCACTTCAACTCGATAACTTTGTCGCGCTTTTTGAACGCGCGTTTTTCAAGCATCCTTTCAAAGTGCTTTTCCACCATTTCTTCCGCTTGGTGAATATCTATATTGCCGGCAAACGATATGACGATGTTCTCCGGATTGTAGCGCTCTTCGATGTAGGAAAACAAATCCTCCCTCGTAAAGCCGCGAACATTCTTTGCCGGGCCCAGGATCGGTTTGCCGTATCCCTCCTGCCCGAAATACGCTTCCGCCAGCACATCGAGACACAAATCGTCCGGGGTGTCCTCCGACATAGAGATCTCCTCGCAGACCACGCCCTTCTCTCGATCCATTTCTTCTTCGGGAAAAACAGAGTTGAGAACAAAATCCGATAGGATATCAAACGCCTCCCCCGCATGATCGGAAGTGCTTTTCGCATAATAACACGTTATGTCTTTGGATGTAAACGCGTTGACTTGCGCGCCGATCCTGTCCATCGCATCCGATATCTCAAACGCATTCCTCTTCTCCGTGCCCTTGAACATCATATGCTCGATAAAATGGGAAATCCCGTTTTCGTCCTGCGTCTCGTAACACGAACCGGTCCCGACCACAACCCCCATGCTCACGGAAAGCAATCCGTCTATCTGCTTTACCACCAAACGCAATCCGCTCGGATATTTTTTTGTATGAGTCATTCTTTCCTCCGTATGTATCTGTCTGCCCTTCGCCAACACGATCTATAATTATCACAATCTATATTATCACGTTTTTTGCCGCAAAGCAAGCACAAAATAATTTTTTTTGTTTTTAACCCCGCATTCCGCCCCCTTCCTCGCATCAAATCGCCCGCATAAAAATTACGCGAGATCTTTATATCTTTTCCAATCCTGAAATATTGACGGATACGGAAACCTGTTCCAACCCCTGTTCCCTGTAACACTGCAACACAGACGGAAGCGCCGCAACCGTTTCCTTTGTAGGATGCGCCAGGATAAGATCTCCGCCTTTTACGCCCTCGGTCGCCCTTCGGAAAATCAGCCCCTGATCATGGTCGCGCCAATCGATCGTATCCTTCGACCATAAAATCACTTTATAGCCGCATTCCTGCGCCGCGTTCACGGTATTTTCCGAATAAGCCCCCGAAGGCGGCGCAAACAGGTCAGCTCTTTTCCCCGTAATTTTTTCTATCAGCTCGCCGCAAACCATGATCTCGCTCTTATTCTCTTTCAAACCCAATTTGTCCTGATTTTTATGAAAATATCCGTGATTCCCCAGTTCGTGCCCCCGCGCATCGATTTCGCGAAGCGCTTCGGTATTATCGTCCGCCCATGAACCGCCGATGAAAAAAGTTGCCTTTACCTGATATTCATCCAAAACATCCAAAATTTCAGGAAGATATTCGCTCCCCCAGTACACATTGAACATCAAAGATACATATTTACTGTCGGTATTGCCCGTATAGTAAACGCGGTCGCTGAGCTTTGCGGACGTCAAAACTCCAAACGGAAAAAAACAAACGGTGCCCACAACTATCAACACCAGCGCAAGCGCAATGTTCGTAAACAATGCGATTTTGGTTTTTCCCTTCATCTTAGTTTACCTCAATTTCAAAAATACTTTCCGCATCGCGGAACTTTTCTCTGTATTTTATTCAATAAATCCCCGCCTTTATTCCTATATCACAATCCTTTGTCCACCGCAAAACAATTTCCGACTCTCGCTTATCTTTATCATTGCGCGCGCCCGCAAGTCCTCCGTGCCGCTCTCGGCCCAAGCGTAAGGCACTCCAATTTCGGCGGCATCCCTTTTCGGCATAAAGCAGGAAGCGACACAGCATCACGAGAACCGGACAAACAATGTTTGCGCAGGTTTTTCAGGAAAACAAAAAGCGGTTTTAATTTGTGAGCGAAAAATACAAAGATTTGCTTTCAAGCAAAACCGAGGGGCTGAATAATCAGCCCCTCGGTTTCCTTTAAAAAAATTTCGGTTTTTTAAAAAAAGTATGTTTCAAGCGAATTTTTATTTAAGTTTTACGATGGTGACGCCGGATTCGCCTTCTCCATAGACGCCGCTGCGAAATTCAGCGACATTTTTCATTCCGCGCAAGTGATTACGGATCCCTTCCTTCAATTTTCCGGTGCCCATGCCGTGTATGATCTTAACCTCGTCCAGTCCCGCAAGCACCGCCTGGTCAATAAACAGATCTACCTCTTGCACCGCTTCCGCAACGGTCATCCCGATCAGGTTTATCTCCGTGCGGACAGCCTGCACCGGCATAACCTTATTGACGACACGCACTTTATCCTTTTCAGTCTTCGGCTTTTTTGCGCCCCCCGAAACACGATAAAGATCCTTCTCTTTGACGTTCAGCTGCATCGCGCCCGCACGCACAAGCGCCTCTCTCTTTTTTAAATTGATCGAGATCAGCTCTCCGACAGACTGCATCGCCCCGACAAAAACTTTATCCCCGACTTTCATGTTTTCCAACACGACCGCCTCGGCCACCGCAGGCTTTTCTTCCTCCGCCTCCGCAACATAAGCTTTGTCTGCCAAACGGTTTTTCAACGTCCTGGCACGGATCAGATCCGCCTGCGTCAGATCTTTTTTCGCCGCGATTTCTTCTATCTGCGCGAGCAGCTCCTCCGCCTGCTCCGTACGCTCGTTGACAATCCTCCGACTCTCCACCCGCGCATTCAAAAATAATTTTTCGCGCTCTTTTTTCAGACGATCTCTCTCCGCATCCGCCTCGGCAACTTTTGCCGCCCACTCTTCCTTCAAGCGCTCCGCTTGTTTTTGAGCCGCCTCCGCTTCAATGCGGCTTTGCTCCGCCGTGCGCAATATGTTTTCAAATTTCCTGCCGCCCTCGGACAAATTCGACACAGCCTCGGACAAAATCTCCTCCGACAGCCCGAGCCTGCGCGATATCGCGATCGCATTGCTGCTTCCAGGCACACCCAAACTCACGCGGTATAACGGACGCAAGGTATTCATATCGAATTCCATGCTCGCATTTTCTATCCCTTCCTGCGAGAAAGCATACTCCTTTACCGCCGTATAATGCGTCGTAACGATGCCGCGACAGCCTCGGCGCAATAAATACGCTATCACCGCCTTCGCAATCGCCTGCCCTTCGTCCGGATCCGTGCCGCCGCCAAGCTCGTCGATCAAAACCAAGCTGTTTTCATCCGCCCGATCGGTTATCGAAATGATATTTTTTATATGCGAAGAAAAAGTCGAAAGATTTTCTTCGATCGATTGCGCATCGCCGATATCGCAAAATATGCTCTTAAAGACCGCCACTTCACTGTCCTCGGATGCCGGAATAAAAATCCCGCAACAAGACATCATACAGAACAGCCCGCACATCTTCAGCGTTACCGTTTTACCTCCCGTATTCGGCCCGGATATGAGTAAAAAATTATAGCTCTCTCCGAGCGCAACGCTTACGGGAACCGCCGACTTTTGATCCAGCAAGGGATGCCGCCCTTTCCGAATATCAATCACGCCCCGACGGTTCAGCCGCGGACGGATGCATTTGTTTTTATAAGAATACTCCGCTTTCGCATATGCGCGGTCTATCTCGGAAAGGCGCTGCTCGTCCTCCTTCAACTGCTCCGCCATCCCCCCGACACGATGCGATAACTGCGCCAGAATCCGTTCGACTTCCTCTTTCTCCGCCAACGTCAATTCCCGCAATTCATTGTTCATTTCCAAAATCTGTTCGGGTTCTATAAAAAAAGTCGCTCCGCTTGCCGATCGGTCATGCACAAAACCTCGGATTCTCGACTTATACTCCGACCGCACCGGCAACACGTACCGATTGTCACGCATCGTCACGATCCCGTCCTGCAGATATTTTGCCCCCTCTCCGCCAAGATAATCCGACAACTTTGCTCGTATGCGTTCGTTCAGCGCCCGAATGTTGCGCCGTATTTGATACAATTCATCGCTCGCCGTGTCGCTGATCTCATCTTCCGACAAAATTTTATCCGAAATATCGCGCTCCAGAAGCTCATCAAAATAGATCCCCGACGCAAGCTCGTTCAAAAGCGGCGCATCCGTCAAGGCGCTTACCGAACGGTACGCCACCCTCGCCGACCGCAACAGCAATGCAACGCCAAGCAACTCCTTGCACGAAAGCGTTGCTCCCTTTTGCGCGCGCTCGTATGCCTCCCGATCTTCCGGAAACTCCTCAATGCGCCCGACACCGTGACGAAACAGCGCCAGATCCGCCTCTTGCGTCAAGTCGAGAAACTTTTCCGCCTCGCCCGCGTCGCTTAAAGGCACCTCGGAAACGATCATATCCTTTGTCCGCGACAAAACCGCAAATTTCGCAACCGCAGCCAATATTTTGTTTAATTCAAGTTTTTCAATAATTTTGTTATCCATACTTTCAAAAATTGCAATCAACGTATCCCTTTCCGCGAAGCGCCTGCCGTATATCCGCCCGCAAAATCACGCACCTCATCGGACAAAAAAATTTGCTTTTCCTTATCATCCGATATCGTAAAATCATACAACGTGCCGCCGCTCTCATGATCTGCCACAAGAGGCACGTTGTTGTACACCTCGAAACGGCAGCAAGAATTTTCATACCTGCGCAACGGAAAGCGCCGTCCGCTCTCGTCCGTCAAAAAATACCTGTCGCGGCGATCGCAATCGCCGCATCTCTTTTTAAAAACACAATGCCCCAAATCCATCAAACGCACGCATCCGCCCTTCAAAACATAAAAACATCCGCCGATCTTTTCCGTTTCCCGCCCCGAAAGCTCTTTCGAAAGACATACATACCCGGCACCGTCCTCATAGGCTTCTGCAACGCTCATCCGATTGAACAGGTTAAACCCCGTTCCCGCAAAAAGCGGAATTCCTTTTTCCCTGCACAATTCAAGCGCAAACACGCCCTCCGCATAAATACCGTCAAACCTCTCGGTCAGTTTTAAAAACCGTTCAAGATCTTCTCCTATGGAAAAAGCAGGTAAATATATCCATTTACGCCACGCATAATACTCTGCAATCCTGATAAAATCGCTAATTTCGGTTAAATTGTTGTAATCACACGGCTTAAAAATCGCATGACAGATTTTTGACGTCCGATAACAAGGAGATTTAAAATCGGTATCGATAACGGCAATTTTTAAGTCATCATTCACGTGTCCCGCACCGTCCTCGCGCCCGATTCCACGCTTTTCGACCGTTTCCCGATTGCCTGCCAAATGCCGATACACGGAAGAAAAAACTTCCCTGCGGAAAGCATTCAATGCGGATCGGACTATAAACACATCGCCGTCGATCTTCGCCGAAACGGTATCGATCTCAAACGGAAAACGATCGGTTTTCGAAAAGCAATCGTTAAAATCCTGCGACGTAAAAGACCTGTTTTTTGCGGGATCTGCCACAAAATCGGCGCTGAATACCAACTCCCCGAAACCGCCCGAAATACGGACACGCGGCTTTTCCGACTTCACGATCTCCCCGTAAACACTGAGAGGAATTTTACGGGACCTTACGGCTATGTCTTCGGACAGGCGTATATCATTCGTCAGACAAACGTCGTCACCCTCCTGAAATCCTTCCTGAAACAGCAGATAAAAGCCTCCGCGCGCCGACGGATAATATTTCCTCCATACGCCGCCCCCTACCTCGGCACGGCCTTTCCTTATCACTTTGAACCCGTCGCCGTCGGCAGGAGAATAACTTGACTTGACAAAAATATATTTATCCTTTCCCCGCATGGCGGTCAGCACACCGACCTTCTCGCCGATATGCCCCTGAATATTATCGGAAAGCAAATTTTTATCCTGTCCGAAAGCGTACCCGCGCGTGTAATTGCCGCGATTAAAACATCTTTTTAAATCAGAGTACGCCTTTGACAACGCTTGCTCCGATCTGCCGTCCAAAAGTCCTCTGTAATAACTGACGGCGCTCCCGACATAAGCGGGAGATCTCATTCTTCCTTCTATCTTGAACGAACTTACCCCCGCCCTTTGCAACTCATCCAAATCTTTTCCGCAGCAAAGATCGGACAGAGACAGTTTATAGGAATAATCCTCAAAGCCGCGGCGGTCTATCTTATACCTTTTTCTGCAAGGCTGTTTGCAATACCCGCGATTCCCCGAATTGCCGCCCGCAAACGAGGAAAAATAACATTGCCCTGAAAAACAGGTGCACAGAGCTCCCTGCACAAACACTTCCGTTTCTACGATTCGGGCAATTTTTTTTATGTCTTCTATAGGCGTTTCCCTCGCAAGAATGACTCTCGAAAAACCATAGCGCACAGCAAGTTTTGCGCCGTATTCGTTGCATACCCCCGCTTGCGTTGACAAATGCAAAACAATTTCCGGATACGTCCGATGCAATATCCTCCCCAGAAACACATCCTGCAATATCAAAGCGTCCGCCCCCGCGTTCCAGGCCGCCCGCGCCGTTTCAAAAAACGCCTCAAGCTCCGAATCCTTGACCAACGTATTGAGCGCCACATAGATTTTTACCCCGAACACATGCGCCCGCGCCGTATATTCCGAAAGATTTTCGAGCGAAAAATTCACCGCAGATTTCCGCGCCGAAAAATCTGTCAAACCTAAATAAATTGCATCCGCACCCGAATTCAATGCGGCCTCATACGCGGAAGCATCCCCCGCTGGCGCAAGAATTTCTGCCATATTTTCCGTCTCCTTTTTATCTCCATACCATTGTAACATATTTTTAAGCATTTGAAAAGACTTTCCTTTGCTTCCTTAAAGGATATTTGTCTTGAAAATTCAACAAATCGAACCATGCCGCGCATTTTACGGCAAACGCTTAAAATCGCCTCGTTCTCGTTTTTCTGCTTCTTGCCAACTTTAAAACACAGCGGCATGATCCGCAACCATTGTCAATCCACGCCCATGCTTTTTGCTCCAAAACTTTACAGGCAATTTACGAATATTTATCGGCAAACCGGAGCCGTCCGCAAAAAATTGCGGACGGCTCCGGTTTTTCTTTTATAAAAACATCTCAATGAAAAGTTCTCAAATAAAAAACGAGCCCGATATTTTTTACAATATCGGGCTCGCTTTGGTAGGGACAGTAGGACTCGAACCTACGACCTCTCGCATGTGAAGCGAGCGCTCTAACCAACTGAGCTATGCCCCCGTGCTCATCTCTTACCATTTCTTTGACGATGTTGTTATTATACCATAGCAAGCAAATTTTTACAACTGATTTTATCCCCTTTTCGATAAAAAATCCAAGATTTTTCCGCCGCATTTTTCTATCAGACTATATCTTTACAAAATCAGAGCTTTAACCATCCCGCCAAACATCGTTTCCGACAAGTTTAACCCTGCACTTTACTCCTCCCGCACCTCCGTTTCTTTTATTTGCGCCCCCTCTTTTCTTCGTCTCTATAAAAGACGGCTTATCCAATCCATTTTGTAGTTTCGACATTTTACCGAATGTATGGAATGTCTCGGTTTTGCTTTCCCCGCATGGCATAAAAAAATCACCCCTCTCACCCTGATAATGAGTGAAAGCGGTGATTTTAACCCTAAAATGCCCCGAAAAAGGCTATTTTCTTTCGAGACAAATTAGAGTTTCGACGTGGTGCGGACGACAGGACTTGAACCTGCAAGGTTGCCCACCGGATTCTAAGTCCGGCGCGTCTGCCAGTTTCGCCACGTCCGCTCGCTTTGATATTGTACAATATTTTTTAAAAAAAGGCAAATATTCAAAAAGCATTTTTACTTTGTAATACAGCAAAAAGGCGGCATAGCCGCCTTTCTGCCGCATAAAGCTAATTTCCGCAACGATTGCAGCATCTGCAAAGCGCATACTGGCGGCAATAATAGCACATATCGCCGCAAACGCAATCGCCGCCATGTTTTCCGTATCCGGAACAGCAACGGCAGCAATTCGAACAGCATCCCGCCGCCGCACATGCTTCTTGCGCCGTCACGCGGTTCTGCAGACATTCGCTACGTAGAGAATTCCCGCAACCGCATTCATTCAGGCGGGTTGCGTTTTCCGCCTCGCAAAAACATCCGGCATTCTTTTCACGTCCGCAGCCACATCCGGCACTCACAAAATTATTTTCGCAAAAATTGCGGCCGCAACCACAATTTTTGCCGCCAAACAAAACAGAATAAAGCAGACACATATCTTTTATTTTGCCCCCTCGTAGAAATCGGAGTTGCCTCCACTTTCATAGTATGCAAAACACGTCCGCTTTGCCATCACCCTCCGCGCTCGCCCGCCTCAAACGCCCGTCTATGCGCAAATTTTTAACGGAAAACACTAAATCTCTTTGTACATTTGACTGTAATCGAGCGGCCGATATCCCATCCGCGCATAGAGAGACCGCGCACGCTCATTGCAAGGCTCCAGCTCCAAACGGATACGCACACAACCACACGCACGCGCATGATCCTCTGTTTTTGCGAAGAATTCCCTGCCGAAACCTCTTGACCTATATTCAGGCAAAACAAACACTTCTTCTATCCAGATAACTTTTCCGCCCGATTCCCTCGAATACGTCTTTGCCAGCAAACCATACCCCACCGCTTTTCCGGCCTCTTCAAAAATATAGCCCTCCGCATATTCATCCGATGCCATAAGCTCCCTGAATAAACGATCGTGATTTTCTGTCGGTATATCGTGCAAAACAGCCTCCGACTTGTAAAACATTTCCGATAACCGTATAAAATCTTCTCTGTCTTTTTTCCCGATTTTCCGTATCATAAAATTTTATCCCTCCTCCGCACGCCGCACGGAAAAATCTCAAATAAATTCAAAACCCAAATACAGTCTTTTGCTTATATCAGATTTCCGCAGCGCTTTATATATTTCTTTTTCAGCAACGTGATCAATAATACATACGCAAGCACAATACCCGCAGGGATCACGAAAAACGCAGCGGGCAACGGACTCAAACCGATCATATACCCGAACGTGTACGGCACAGCCGTCAAAAACGCCACTCCGCAGGCAGTCGTCAAAAACAAAGGGAAAGACACGGTATCCCGCCCGAAAGGCAACCGCGGACTGCGCAGCATATATATAACAACGATCTGCGTCAGCATCGATTCAATAAACCACCCCGTCTGGAACAGCGAGATAAACTGCATACGAAGCCCACCGTCCGTGATCGCCATGAACTGCATACCGCATACAGCGGGACAAAAAACAAAAAATAACAGTAAATATGTCAGTATATCAAACAAGGAACTTACCGGCCCGAAAAGCACCATGAAACGCGTCACCGATTTCGCATCCCATACCGCAGGTTTTTCCAACAAAGCTCCGTCCACGTTATCCCAGGGAATTGCCGTGCAAGAGAGATCGTAAACAAGATTCAGCAAGACAAGCTGCACCGCCCGCATCGGCAAAAACAGCAAAAACGCACTGGCCGCCAAAACAGAAAATACATTTCCAAAATTCGACGAAGCCGTAATTTTGATATATTTCATCATGTTGGCAT
>CALVMA010000034.1 GCA_944341655.1 uncultured Clostridia bacterium
ATGCAGATCGAACTCAAAGAAATGCACCGCAAACTCGGCATCACCTTCATCTACGTCACGCACGACCAGGAAGAAGCCCTCACCATGAGCGACACGATCGTCGTCATGAAGGACGGCCGCATTCAACAGATCGGCACGCCCGTCTCCATTTACAACGAGCCCGCCAATGCGTTCGGCGCCGACTTTATCGGCGACAGCAACATCTTCAACGGCACCATGGTCGGCAAATACACCGTGCGCTTCTGCAACCGCAATTTCCGCTGTCTCGACGACTACGAGAAAAACGAAAAGGTCGACGTCGTCGTCCGCCCCGAAGATATCGCCATGACCGAACCCGATCAGGGCATGCTCGTCGGCCGCGTGGTCAGCGTCGTGTTCAAAGGCGTCCACTATGAGATCACCGCCATGGTGGGAAGATCGGAAGTCGTCATCCAAAGCACGCAGATCCGCAACGTCGGCGACGTCATCGGCATGAACATCGGCCCCGACGACATCCATATCATGAAAAAAGAATTTACCGTCAACCAGTACGACGGGTATATCACCAAAAAAAATACCGTCGTGTTCGGCGACGGCGAGTTCCAATGCGACGTCACCGCCCTCTATCCCGGTTCCCGCCTGGACGAGGAAGGCTACCTCATTACCGCCGAAAACGAAAAGATCGACCTGACCGACGTGGACGTTACCGTCGAAGTCGGACTGGAAGACATCGAACTGAGCGACAACGCCGAAGAAGGCGGCGCACGCGGACATATCGTTCAGCTGATCTATAAAGGCGACCACTACCAGTACATCGTGCGCACCGAAGAAAACGAAGAGGACTTCGTGCTCGATTCGCCCGACCTTTGGAACGAAAACGATTACGTCAGCGTCAAGATCAAGCCCGAAAATATCCGCCTGCGGCTGAAACAGGAGATCAAATAGCATGGAAAAAATCCGTTTTTCTCGCAGACAGCTCTGCATCCCCTATGCGCTCTTCCTCTTCCTGTTCGTCGTCATTCCCATGCTCCTCATCCTCTTCTACGCCTTTACGGAGGAAATCGACGGCGCCATCACCTTCTCCTTTGCCAACTTCGCAGGGTTCTTCACCAGCCGCGCAAAACTTTCTACCTTGCTCATGAGCTTTACCGTCGCCATCATTTCCACCGCGATCTGCCTTTTGGTCGCGTATCCCGTCGCTTATGTGCTCGCGCGCAGTTCTCTGCGCAAAAAAAATGTACTGCTCATGATCTTTATCCTGCCTATGTGGATCAACTTCGTGCTGCGCATTACCGCACTTCGCGAATTGCTCGACCTTTTGGGCTTGCTCGAATCCCAGAACTATCTCAATACGATCATCGGCATGGTCTACGACTTTTTGCCCTTCATGATCCTGCCCCTCTATACTACCCTCGAAAAACTCGACAAAAATTATCTGGAAGCCGCGGCCGACCTCGGAGGCAATAAATTTACCGTCTTTACCAAAGTCACCTTCCCCCTGTCCATGCCGGGCGTCATCTCCGGCATCACCATGGTCTTCATGCCTTCCATGACAAACTATGTCGTCAGCGATACCCTCAGCAACTTCAATATCACCATCCTCGGAAAACTCATCGACGAATATTTCACGACTTACGATAATTGGCATATGGGTTCGATGATCTCCATTATCCTGCTCGTCATCATCTTCCTGACAATGCTCGCGACGGGCGGGTTCAAAGACAGCGAAAAGGAGGCACGCGGAGCAAATTTATGGTAAAGAAAATTATTTCCGTCGCGATCTGCGCGATCGTGCTGTTGTTCGTCTACGCCCCCATCCTCTTGCTCGTCGTCTATTCTTTCGACAAGTCCAACGTCATCAATATTCATGAGTTTTCTTTCTCCTTCGATTTGTACAAACAGCTCTTCCGTGACAGCAAAATCATGAATATCTTACTCAACACCATCTGGCTCGCCCTCGCCGCCGCAGGCCTTTCTACCATCCTCGGTACCGCGGGCGCCATCGGCATCTTTTACAGCCGCAGACGATTCGCCAAACCCATCTACGGCGTCTCTCAGATCCCCGTCATCAACGCGGAGATCGTCACCGCGATCTCTTTGGCGCTCCTGTTCTCCATGATCGCGCTTTACCGTACCTATTTTTCCCTCATCGTGGGACATATGGTGCTCTGCACTCCCTTCGTCGTGCTGTCCGTGCTTCCCAAACTCAAACAAATGGACTCCAATACCTACGAAGCCGCCCTCGACCTCGGTGCAAGCCCCGCACAGGCTCTCTTCAAAATCGTCATCCCGCAAATTTTTTCGGGCATTCTCTCCGGATTTATGCTCTCCGTTACCCTCTCCCTCGACGATTACATCATCACCGCATTCACTAAGCCCAAAACGTTCGATACGATCAGTACTTACGTCTACAACGCCGTCAAAAACGGCGCCAACAGCTCAACACCCGCCCTTCGCGCCCTCTCTGCCCTCATCTTCGTCGTCATGATAGCCGTCGTACTGCTCGCCAACCTGCGGGCAAGAAAATCTGCCTCAAAGGAGCCGTCCAAAGGATGAAACGTTACCTGACTGCGCTCTGCGCTTTTCTTATCGCTTTGCCCCTGCTCCTCCCGCTCGCTGGCTGCTCTTCCGCAAAAAAAGGAGAAGTCCTGCGCGTCTATAACTGGGAGGATTACATCAGCACTCCCAAATCTTCCGACGGCGAAGAAGACGAAAGTATCCCCGACCTCATCGCCGCTTTCGAAAAAGAATACGGCGTCACCGTCGAGTACTCTACCTTCGGCACCAACGAAAATATGTACAACGAACTGAAAATCAATGCCGCAGGCTATGACTTGGTTTGCCCTTCCGACTATATGATCATGAAAATGATCAACGAAAATATGGTCGAGCCTTTTTCGGAAGAGTTTTTAAACAACGGAACTTATTCCACGTTCGCTTCCCCCTATATCAAAAACCTGTTTGATAAAAACGGCTGGACACAATACGCCGCCGCTTATATGTGGGGAACCATGGGATTCGTCTATAACCCCGAACTCGTGGACGCCAATGACCTCTCTTCCTGGGCAGGCATCTGGGATATAAAATACCACAAAAAATCCACGATCAAAGACAGCGTCCGCGATTCTTACTTCCTCGGCGTCGCCTACGTGTACCGCGACGAGCTCACAGACCTCGCCGCACGCTATGCCGCAGGCACCGTGAACGCGGAAGAATATTCCGCCGCGTTGGAAGAGATCATGAACCGTACGGACGAAAATACGCGCAACCGCGTCAAAGACGCCCTTTTAAGCCTGAAACCCAACCTGTACGGCTTCGAGGTGGACAGCGGCAAACAGGACATGATCACCGGAAAGATCTCTATTAACTTCGCTTGGAGCGGCGACGCCGTCTATTCCATGGACGAGGCGGAAGATCCCGACGGCGGCGATCCCGTCTATCTCAATTACGCAATCCCCGAAGAATGCACCAACATCTGGTTCGACGGCTGGGTCATGCCCAAAGGCTCCAATACAAAACTCGCCGAAAAATTTATCGATTTCCTCTCCAGACCCGAAAACGCCGCCGCCAATATGAACTTCATCGGCTATACGAGCGCCGTGGGCGGCGATGCCGTATTCGACGAGATGATCGATTGGTACGACGAATCCGCCGATCCCGAAAACCGCGGCTTCGATGAGGACGGCAACGCTTTGGAAAAATATGACCTCAATTACTTCTTTCGCGGCACGGGAGAATACGACGATTACTCCCTCTACGTCTCCGAAGACAGCATGAACCGCCAGATCTATGCCCAATACCCCACAGAAGACGTCATCGCCCGCTGTGCCATCATGAAAAACTTCACGAACGAGGAAACCGCCGCGGTCAATGAAATGTGGGAAGAAGTCAAAGGCCTCCCCATTCCCGTCTGGGCTTACATCGCGATCGCCGTCATCGCCGCAGGCATCGTTGCCATCGCACTCTCCTACGTCTATAAAGGAAAACGAAGCGAGCCAAAACCCAAAAAAGGATACCGCCGCGTATCTTCCAAAGAAAAACCGTAAATAGCCCCACGCTCTCAAAATGCCGCAAGGTCTTTTTCTCCTTCCGCTCTTTTCTTTCGCATTTTGAACGGCAAAAAATCTTAAAAATTGCGCAAAAATTTCTAACGAGCTTGTTTGCCCGCGTATAAAATCGTTTTATGCAAACTCTCTTAATAATGTTCTGAAAGGAAAACTGTCATGAAAAAACTTGTCATCATCGGCCAGGGCCCCGCAGGCATCTCCGCGGCTTTGTACGCCGTACGCGGCGGCGCCGACGTAACGGTGGTCGCAAAAGACCTCGGCGCCCTCGCAAAAGCAGATAAAATCGAAAATTATTACGGCTTCGAACACGGCATATCCGCCAAAGAACTCATTCTCGCAGGGATCGCCCAGGCAAAAAACCTCGGCGCACATTTTATCGAAAACGAAGTCTGCGGCATCGAATTTTCCGCGGACGGCTACGACGTCAAACTCGGAGACGGATGCTCCCTTTCCGCGGGCGCGGTTATCATCGCCGTCGGTACATCCAGAAACGTTCCCAAAAT
Source organism: uncultured Clostridia bacterium (assembly GCA_944341655.1). GTDB lineage: Bacteria > Bacillota > Clostridia > Christensenellales > Borkfalkiaceae > Borkfalkia. The sequence continues at coordinate 4,550 of CALVMA010000034.1, forward strand.
CGGAAATATCCAACGCTTTGAAGGCAGCGGCGTCAGCTATTGCGCCATCTGCGACGGCTTCTTCTTCCGCGGGAAAAAAGTTGCCGTCATCGGAAACGCCGCATACGCGTTGAGCGAATACAACGTCCTGAAAAATATCATCGAGGACGTCACCATTCTGTCGGACGGCAACATCCCCTCTTTCGATTCCCCTGCCTGCAACACGAAAAAGATCGACCGCTTCGAAGGCAACGAGCATTTGGAATCCGTCGTCTTTTCGGACGGAACGAGCGAGCACTTCGACGCCGCTTTCATTGCCTGCGGCTCTGCCGGTGCTTTCGAGCTTTCCAAAAAATTGGGGCTGGAAACCGACAACGGCAAAATCGTCACCGACTATAACTGTGCAACCAACATTCCCGGCATCTTCGCCGCGGGAGATTGCACGAAAGGTTTACAGCAGATCGCCAAAGCCGTTTATGAAGGCATGATCGCCGGCACGCAGGCTCTAAAATATCTAAAGTCTCTCGGCTGATATCCTCTTTGCTCTGCTTAAAAAAAGGGGGCGCGTTCCGCAATTTGCTTTGCGGAACGCGCCCCCTTTTGATGTGTGCAAAAACCGTAAAACTTGATGTAAGCAATAAACCGTCAGAAAATCGTTTTGTTCCTTTCTACAATTTGATCCTCGCCTTATACAATTCAAACCGAATTTTCTCAAACAGAGCGCCCGCGCCGAAAAATCGGTGCGGGCGCAGGGAGACCTTTGCAAAAATAGACATTTTTGCCATATTATGTCACACATAGTACTGTGTGAATGGCTTATTTTTGATAATTTTGGTAAAAAATGCGCTCTGCTTTTGCTATATCATCGGTATCCGCTTCCCGAACGGCGGCATATAAAAACGGGATCTTCAGCTCCTTGTATTTGTCTTCGCACAACTTACGAAAAGGCAAAAACCGAATTTCAGACCCGATACGGCAACCGCACATCATTTTTGCCAAAGCAGTCAGCTTCCCTTCCGAATCATTTTTCCCCGGAACGAGGACATTGGTCACCCGTACCTCCTTCCCCTGTTTGCGGCATTCTTCGAAAAACTTTTCATAAACGGAAAGATCGTCCGTCTCCTGATTTTTTATATCGCATATCAAGCTGTCTGCCGCCGCAATACACGCGGGATCGGCAAGATGTCCGTTCGTCTCCGCACATACGCGGATCCCCTTTTCGTGCAGCGCGTTGCAAAGCGATAAATAAAACGCGCGCTGCAAAAACGGCTCGCCGCCCGACAAGGTGACGCCGCCGCGCCGAAAATATCCCTTGTATCTTTCCAGCTTTTGAACAAGTTCCGCCACCGTCGTCTTGTTTCCCTCTTTGTAAAGCGTTTCGGGATTATGGCAAAACGGACAGCGAAGATTGCATCCGCTGAAAAATACGACACAGCGAAGCCCCGCGCCGTCTACCCCCGATCCGCAATACAGAGAATCTATCCTCCCGCTCGCAGTATTCATCTTCTTTCCGTCCTTTCCTTTTTCCTTTATTTGTTGATCCTGCACAACCTTCCGCTTGTTTTGCCTTCCTATCATTGAACTGCCAGCCGTTAAAACCACGCGCTTTTGCGCAAATGATTTTTACGGGCCTCGGCACAGCCCTCCGCCCCATCTTCATCCGCGCCTTTGAACGGGCAGACATTCAGTTTGTGTTTTTCAAAAGGTTTGGTCAAAGACCTTCCCGTCCGCCGATACGGAAAAGCCGCGCGGCACGAAGTTTCGATCAATAAAACGCACGGTCTTTCGGGCCGTGCGTTCTGTTTATACGCGTTCGTGGTAGGTACGCTTCAATACTTCCAGCTGATGTGCTTTGGAAAGTTTATGAAAATTGACGGCATACCCTGAAACGCGGATCGTTACGTTCGGATACAATTCCGGATGCTCCATCGCCGCTACGAGCTTTGCCCTGTCGAACACGTTGACATTCAAATGATGCGCGCCCTGCCCAAAATATCCGTCCAAAAGATCCGTAAGGTTTTCCGCGCGGTCTTCACGGTTTTCTCCCAACGCGGACGGCACAATCGAGAATGTGTTCGATATACCGTCGCGGCAGCATTCATACGGGATCTTGGCAACCGAATTGAGCGACGCGAGCGCTCCGCTCAAATCCCGATTGTGCATCGGGTTGGCACCCGGGGCAAACGGCTCGCCCGCCGCTCTGCCGTCCGGCGTGGCGCCCGTCTTTTTGCCATAGACGACGTTGGACGTGATCGTCAACACCGACAGCGTGTGGATCGCGCCGCGATATGCGGGCGTCTTTTTCAATTCATCGGAAAATTCGCGGGCAAGTTCCTGTGCGATCGCGTCCGCACGGTCATCGTCGTTGCCGTATTTCGGGAAATCCCCTTCGATCTTAAAATCCGTAATAATTCCCTGCTCGTTGTACACGGGCGCCACTTTCGCATATCGGATCGCCGAAAGCGAATCGACCGCAACCGAAAAACCTGCCACCCCGCACGCAAGAAAACGCTCGACTTCGGTATCGTGCAACGCCATCTGGATCTTTTCATACGCATACTTATCGTGCATATAATGAATGACGTTGAGCGTGTTCACATACAGCCTGCACAGCCATTCCATATATTTATGGTATGCTTTCCGCACTTTTGCATAATCCAGCACCCCGCGGAAAGCCTCCCCTTCCGGAGCAAGCTGATTCCCGCTCTTTTCATCTTTGCCGCCGTTCAGCGCAAGGAGCAAGAGTTTTGCAAGATTGCACCGCGCGCCGAAAAATTGCATCTGCTTCCCGATCTTCATCGCGGAAACACAGCAGGCGATGCCGTAATCGTCCCCGTAGATCGGACGCATCAGGTCATCGTTTTCGTACTGGATCGAATCCGTGTCGATGGAAACCTTCGCGCAGAATTTCTTGAACGGTTCGGGCAGCTTCTCCGACCACAAAACCGTAAGATTGGGTTCCGGCGCCGCTCCGAGATTGTAAAGCGTGTGCAAAATACGGTAGCTCGTCTTTGTAACAAGCGTTCTGCCGTCTTCCCCCATGCCTCCGACGCTCTCCGTCGTCCATGTGGGATCCCCGCCGAACAAATCATTATACTCCGGAGTGCGAAGCTGACGCGTTATGCGCAATTTTATGACAAAATCATCGATCAGCTCCTGCGCACCTTCTTCCGTCAAAATTCCGTTTTCGATGTCGCGCTCGATATAAATATCAAAGAACGTGGAAACCCTGCCCAAACTCATCGCCGCGCCGTTCTGCTCTTTGATCGCCGCAAGGTACGCAAAATACGTCCACTGGATCGCCTCTTTCGCATCTTTTGCGGGCGCGGAAATGTCTATTCCGTACAAGAGCGCCATATCTTTGAGCTTTTTCAGAAAATCGATCTGCTTGTACAGCTCTTCCAACGTGCGGATGTTCGCCTCATCCATCAGCTTCTCCCCGTACGCCTTTTTCTCCTTGCTCTTCTCCGCGATCAATTTATCCACTCCGTACAGAGCGACTCGGCGGTAATCGCCGATGATCCTGCCTCTGCCGTATGCGTCGGGCAATCCCGTCAAAAGCCCCGCGTGACGAACCGCCTTCATCTCGTCCGTATATACATGGAAAACCGCATCGTTATGCGTCGTCTTGTAGCTGAATTCCGTCTCTACCGTATCCGACAGCTTATACCCGTACGCCTCGCACGCCTGGCGCGCCATGCGGATACCCCCAAACGGATTCACTCCGCGCTTTAGAGGCGCGTCCGTCTGCAAACCTACGATGATTTCATTCTCTTTGTCAATATAACCCGCAGGATACGTCAAAAGCGAAGATACGCGCTCCGTGTCAATATCCGACACGCCGCCCTTTTCGCTCTCTTCCTTCAACAACGCATTCACTTTCTCCATCAGCTTCGCCGTGCGCTGCGTCGGGCCACTCAAAAATTTCTCGTCACCCTCATACGGCGTATAATTTGCCTGAATAAAACCGCGAACGTCCACCGCTTCATCAAACAAACCTTTTTTAAACTGTTTCATAAATCCCTTTCTCCTCTCCGAGAATAAAAAACCCGGGCAGCGATACGTTTGCTGCCCAGGTGGTCGGCTCATGCCGCTTTCCGCTCCCACGCAGTTCTCCTGCTCAATCCACCAGTCGCGAAAAGCCGTCTTCAAACACAACATCTTGTTGCCCTTGTTCTTTTCATATACAGTATACCCGTTTTTTTATCTTTTGTCAACAAATTCATGCAATGATTCCGCGCCATTCTGCATATTTCCTCGCAGTTGCCGCGCCGCCACCCTTTTTGTATTTATCTTAAAAAACTTTCCCCCGCGCCCCCGCTCTGCTTTTTTCCATCAAAAAAAATTGCGCGCCCGATTCAAGCCCGCCTTTCGTGCTGTTTGTATCCTTTTGTACAGTTTATATCCTTCTGTATAGTTTCTATCCCTCCATGCAGTTTACGGCTCTTACAAAAACCGCTTTTTCTAAAAGTGCCCCCGATTGCGCAAACAGACAGGCGCACGGCTTTTACGCCGTGCGCCTGTCTGTTCTTTGACTGTCCGTTCTTTAAAATTGTCTGCCTTTAAAACCTACAGGTTTTCTTCAACAGATCGGTTTATTTAAAATACTTTACGCCGCTTTCAAACAATTTCATATCGAAATTGCCGCAGCAGTTCTTATACAAGTTTTCTCCCGTGCGCTCGGTGTGGCCCATTTTGCCGAAAACCCTGCCGTCCGGCGAGGTGATGCCTTCGATCGCCCATGCCGATCCGTTCGGGTTAAACGGATATTCCATCGTAGGCTTGCCGCTCAAATCGCAGTACTGCGTGGCGATCTGACCGTTTGCCGCAAGCCTTTCCAATTCTTTGGACGGCGCGACGATCCTGCCTTCGCCGTGCGAAACGGGCACCGTATACACATCGCCGACCTCGCATGCCGAAAGCCACGGCGACTTGTTCGACGCCACGCGGATATCCACAAGCGTGGAGACGTGGCGGGATATGTTGTTATACGTCAGCGTGGGACTGGTCGGCTTTAACGGCAGGATCTCGCCGTACGGCACAAGCCCGAGCTTGATGAGAGCCTGAAATCCGTTGCAGATGCCGAGCACGAGCCCGTCGCGCTCGTTCAAAAGTTTCATTACCTGCTCCGCGATGCGCGGGTTACGGAATGTCGTAGCGATAAATTTGCCGCTTCCGTCCGGTTCATCGCCGCCCGAAAATCCGCCGGGGAACGCGATGATGTTCGCGCGCGCGATCGCTTCCGCAAACGCCTTTACACTCTCTTCGATGTCCGCCGCGCTGCGGTTTTTCAGCACCACGACATCGCTTTGCGCGCCCGCAAGATTGAATTTGCGGGCCGTGTCCAATTCGCAGTTCGTCCCGGGGAAAACGGGAATAAACACGCGCGGCTTCGCCGTTTTCGTCGCTATGTTCTTATAGCGCGCCGACGCCCTATAATCGACATCCTTCGCCTTGCCGCTCGCCGAAGCATGGTTCGGAAACACGTTCTCCAACGTACCGCAAAACGCCTCTTCCGCTTCCGCAAGCGTGACCTTTTCCTTGTCGTAGACAAAATCACCGTCCGTCGTTTCCCCGACAAAAATTTTCGGGCAATGCAAAGCGTCCGGATCGTCGAGCGACACGATGATCTCGCCGTAATGCTCGCAAAGCAGGCAATCGCAATCCCCTTCGAATTTGAATCCGTATCCGTTCCCCAAGCAGGATTTTGCCACCGCCGCGGCGATGCCGCCGTTTTCCGCTACCGTCGCAAAGCGAATGTTTTTGCTCAAAACGTTGCGGCGGATCTCCCGATACAGTTCGGCAAGCTCTTTAAAATCAGGGATCTTATTGAAATCTTTGTGCATCGGGATCCAATAGAGTTTCAATCCCTTTTCGTTCACGACGTTCGTGATCAGCTCGCTTGCCTTTGCGGGCGCAAGCGCAAACGATATGAGCGTGGGCGGCACGTCGATATGCTCAAACGTTCCGCTCATGCTGTCTTTTCCGCCGATCGCACCCAAACCGAGCCCGATTTGCGCATACAGCGCACCCAAAAGCGCCGACAACGGCACGCCCCAACGCTTGGGATCGCGGTTCAGACGCATGAAAAATTCCTGGAACGTCAAGCGGATCGCATCAAAATCACAGCCGCTCGCGATCAGTTTCGCCACCGACGTCACGATGCTGTAAATCGCACCCGTGAACGGGCTGCTGCTCATCAGAGGCGCGCAATACCCGTACGCCGATACCGTTGCGACATCCGTTTCGCCGCCGCAGATCTTCGCCGCCATCGAAATCGCGGGCGTAAGCTGCTTCTTCCCGCCGAAAGGCATATAGACGCTGCGCGCGCCGCTCGTCGAGTCGAACATCTCGGACAAGCCCTTCTTCGCGCACACGTTCAGATTTTTCAAAGACGAGAGAAAATCTTCACGGAATTCTTTGCGCGACAAGTCAAAGTACGAGGTGACGTTGTCGTCAATTTCCGCGGAAATCACCTGCTTTACGCCGTTCGTATCCAAAAGATCGCGCGAAATATCGACGATCGGCCTGCCTTTGAAAAGCATCTTCATGCGGCGGTCATCCGTAACGACGGAAACGGGCGTCGCCGCAAGATTTTCCTGCGCGGCAAGGCGGATAAACTCTTTTTCGTCCTTTGCATCCACGACGACCGCCATGCCCTCCTGCGACTCGGAAATGGCAAGCTCCGTTCCCGAAAGCCCTTCGTATTTCAAAGGCACTTTGTCAAGATCGATCACCAGCCCGTCGGCAAGCTCGCCGATGGCTACCGATACGCCGCCCGCACCGAAATCGTTGCATTTTTTGATCTTGCGCGTGACGTCTTTATTTAAAAACAATCTCTGTAATTTGCGCTCCGTGAGAGGGTTCCCCTTCTGCACTTCCGCCCCGCACGTTTCCACCGAATGCGAATCGTGCGCTTTGGAAGAGCCCGTCGCGCCGCCGCAACCGTCACGCCCCGTTTCTCCGCCCAGCAGAATGATGATGTCGCCCTTCTTCGGCTTTTCGCGGTACACCATATCCTTGCGCGCGCCGCCCACGACAAAGCCCGTTTCCAGACGCTTCGCTTTGTAGCCGGGGTGATACACTTCGTCGACGATCCCCGTCGCAAGCCCGATCTGGTTGCCGTAAGAGGAAAATCCCGCCGCGGCGGTCTTCGTGATCACACGCTGGGGAAGTTTGCCCGGCAACGTGTCCTCGATCTTCTCGCGCGGATCCGCCGAGCCCGTGATGCGCATCGCCTGGTACACGTATGTCCTGCCCGACAAAGGATCGCGGATCGCGCCGCCCAAACAGGTCGCCGCACCGCCGAACGGCTCGATCTCCGTGGGATGGTTGTGCGTTTCGTTCTTGAACATCACAAGGTATTTTTCAACCTTGCCGTCGATTTCCGCATCAATGCAGACGGAACAGGCATTGATCTCGTCCGATACGTCCAAATTGTCCAGCCTGCCCTCTTTCTTCAGCTTTTTTACCGCGATCGTCGCAATATCCATCAGGCACGGATACTTGTCTTCCCTGGACGCATTAAATTCTTCGAACAGATCCCGATACAGTCCGTATGCTTTCTCGATGTGCGGGTTGTCCGAATGTATGGTCACGTCTTTCAGTTCGGTCGCAAACGTCGTGTGACGGCAATGGTCCGACCAGTACGTGTCGATGACCTTGATCTCCGTCTCCGTCGGGTTCCTGCCCTCTTTTTTGAAATAATCGCGCACGAACACCAGATCTTCCACGCTCATCGCAAATCCGTTCTTTTTATGATACTGCGCGATCTCGTTCACGCTCATCTCGATAAAGCCCGCAACTTCCGCCACGTCATGCGTCTGCATTTTCGCACGCGCAAGCGTCGCGGGTTTTTCCAGCGACACCTCCGCGCTCTCCACGGGGTTGATCAGATGCTTCTTGATCTTCTCCAATTCCGCGTCCGTCACGCCCTTAACCGCATACACGCGCGCACATTTGATCAGAGGACGGTTTTTCTGCGTCAAAAGCTGCACGCACTGCGCCGCGCTGTCCGCCCGCTGATCGTACTGCCCGTCCAGATAAGCGATCGCAAACACCTTGCTGTCTTCATCGGCGGGAAATTGCTCACGATATACGTTATCGACAGGAGGCTCGGAAAATACGTTCACGATCGCTCCTTCCAATTCTTCTTCGCTCAAACCCTCCACATCGTAACGCAAAATCTCACGCAGTTCCTCTACACCGATCCCAAGCTGCGTTTCGATGTCCTCCCGGATCTTTTTCGCCTGCAAATTTTCTTTTTTCTCAACATAAATTCTGTATATCATGGCACTGTCATTCCTCAGCGTTGTATTTGATCCCGATGTCCTTACGGTACTGCATTCCTTCAAAATGTATCTTTTCTATATTCTTGTACGCCTTCGCGCGCGCCTCTTTGACCGTCTTGCCCTTCGCGCAAACGCCGATCACCCTGCCGCCGTTCGTCTTCAAAACACCGTTTTTGACCGACGTCCCCGCATGGTATAAAAACACGTCTTTGTCCAGATCGCCGATCGTGATCTCTTTCCCTTTCTCGTACTTCTGCGGATACCCGCCGCTCGCCAGCACGACGCAGACGCAAGCCCCGTCTTCCCATTCGATCTTGATGTCCGACAGACGCCCGTCCGTCACCGCCTGGAAGATTTCCATAAGATCCGTCTTCAACATGGGCAGAACTACCTGCGTTTCCGGATCCCCGAACCGCGAATTGTACTCGACAACTTTCATTCCGTCGGGCGTGCGCATCAATCCGAAATACAAAACCCCTTTGAAAGGCCTGCCCTCCGCATTCATCGCCCTGACCGTCGGCAAAAGAATGTTGTTCATCACCTCTTCCGCAATTTCCCGCGTATAAAACGGACAGGGAGTAAACGTGCCCATGCCGCCCGTATTCAGCCCCTTGTCGCCGTCCAAAGCGCGCTTATGGTCACAGCTCGGAATCATCGGCACGATCGTCTTTCCGTCCGTAAAGGTGAGCACCGAAACTTCTTCGCCGGGCGTAAACTCTTTGCCCGTCAGAAACTCCTCCACGACGACCTTGTTGCCCGCCGCCCCGAACGCTTTATCCAGCATGATCTGTTTGAGCCCGTCTTTTGCCTGCTGCAAATTTTCGCAGATCAACACGCCCTTCCCGAGAGCCAGCCCGTCCGCTTTGAGCACGACCGGAAATTTTCCGCCTTCCACATAGGCAAGCGCTTTTTCGTAATCGTCGAAAATTTCATACGCGGCGGTGGGTATGCCGTATTTTTTCATGAGCGCCTTCGCAAACGCCTTGCTCGATTCGATTTCCGCCGCCTTCTTGTTCGGCCCGAACACGCGGTGCCCTCTGCCCTCCAGCTCGTCCGCAAGGCCCAACGCCAGAGGATCGTCCGGCGCGATCACCGTGTACTCCACGTCCTTGTGCGCGTCCACCCAATCGCCCACCGCTTTCAGGTCGCAATAATCGACGTCCACGCACTCCGCAAGCTGCGCAATGCCCGCATTGCCCTTCATGCAATATATTTTTCCGACAGACGGACTCTTCGCAAGCGCCGCGACGATCGCGTGCTCCCTGCCGCCGTTTCCGATGACTAATACGTTCATTTGAATTCCCTTACTGTAAATTTCCCGTTCCTGCCCCGCTCAGTGATGGAACAGACGCATACCCGTAAACGCCATGACCATGTCGTATTTATCGCACGCTTCGATCACCAGATCGTCGCGCACCGATCCGCCCGGCTGCGCCACATAGGACACCCCGCTCTTCTTCGCGCGTTCGATGTTGTCCGAGAACGGGAAAAACGCGTCGCTGCCCAAAGATACGCCCGTGATCTTGGAAAGATACGCTCTTTGCTCCTCTTTCGTAAACGGTTCGGGACGCACCGCGAAATATTTCTTCCATACATCGTCGCCCAACACGTCTTCGCTCTCGTCCGAAAGATAAATGTCTATAATGTTGTTTTTATCGGGCCTTCCCACGCCTTCCGCAAATTGCAGCCCCAGCACTTTGTCGCTCTGACGCAAATGCCAAAGATCCGCTTTCGTGCCCGCAAGCCTCGTGCAATGAATGCGCGACTGCTGCCCCGCGCCCACGCCGATCGCCTGCCCGTCCGCGGCAAAACACACCGAGTTGGACTGCGTATATTTCAGCGTGATCAGCGATATGATCAGATCCGTCACCGCTTCCGCAGACAAGGTCTTGTTTTTCGTGACTATGTTCTTCAAAAGCTCGGCATCGATCTTGAATTCGTTCCTGCCCTGCTCGAACGTGACTCCGTACACCTGCTTGCGCTCGATCGGATCGGGCCTGTAATCCTTGTCGATCCTGACGATATTATATCCGCCCTTGCGCTTGGCTTTGAGAATTTCCAGCGCTTTCGCCGTATAACCCGGCGCGATGATCCCGTCGGATACCTCGCGCGAAATGATCTTCGCCGTCACTTCGTCGCATTCGTCCGAAAGCGCGATCCAATCGCCGAACGACGACATCCTGTCCGTCCCGCGCGCACGCGCATAGGCGCATGCCAAAGGAGAATCGTCCAATCCCTCGATATCGTCCACAAAACAGGACTTTTTCAGCCGATCGGAAAGTTTTTTCCCGATCGCCGCACTCGTCGGGCTCACGTGCTTGAACGACGTCGCCGCCACGTTGCCCGTGTTTTCCTTGATCTCTTTCACCAGCTGCCAGCTGTTGAACGCGTCCAGAAAATTGATATACCCGGGTTTTCCGTTCAGGATCTCTATGGGAAGATCGGATCCGTTTTCCATAAAGATGCGGGACGGCTTCTGGTTGGGATTGCACCCGTATTTCAACTGAAATTCTTTCATCGTCGTTTCTCCTTATTTGTTTTTGTTCACGAGCACCTTTTCATACTTCCCGCTCGCAAGGTCGGTGTACCGCACATACAGCGAGATCTTGTTGCTTTCGTTGAGGTTCTGCCACAGCGTGTCCGCAAATGCCCCGATCTCGTTCGGGATCTTTACCCGCTCGGGTTCGCCCGTAAACGTGGGGATCGGGTTGCCGTCACAATTATACGTGTGGATAAAATGCCCCATGCCGTTCAGCGGCGCATACGAGAACGTATAACGGTTGCACGCGCTCCCCTCCGCGTCCGCGCT
>CALVMA010000035.1 GCA_944341655.1 uncultured Clostridia bacterium
CCGCGCATTTTACCGTAAGGTCGATCCCGGAATGAACGCTGAAAAGTTCCAGCATATGATTGAAAAAACCTACTCCCGTATCCACGGTATTTTTCCCCGTGCCGTCCAGGTTCAGCTCCAACGCGATGTCCGTTTCGCGCGTCTTGCGCGCGATCTCCGCCTTCCTCATTTCTTTTCCTCCAAACGCACCCTGACCGCATTCGCATGCGCTTCTAACTGCTCGCTCTCCGCAAGCCGGACAATGTCCGCTCCGTCCTGCAGGATCGCTTCCCGCGTATAACGGATCACGCTCATCTTGCGCAAAAACGTGTCCGCATTCAGCACTTCGAAAAACCGCGCCGTCCCGCCCGTGGGCAGAATATGATCGGGCCCCGCAAAATAATCCCCGACCGGCTCGGGCGTGTAACTGCCCATAAATACGGCGCCCGCATGCTCGATCTTCGGCAAAAGTTCTTCGCAATCCTCCGTCGCAAGCTCCAGATGCTCGGGCGCGATCTCGTTCGCAAGCGCACACGCCTCCTCCATGTCCCGCACAAGGATGACGCCGCCGCCGTTTTCCAGCGAATACGCGGCGATCTCCTTTCTCGGCAATTCGTTCAGCTGCCTCTCCGCTTCCTTCACGACCGCTTCCGCAAAGCCCGCATCGTCCGTCAAAAGGATGGCGCGGGAAAGCCTGTCATGCTCCGCCTGCGACAGCACGTCCGCCGCCACATAGACGGGGTTTTGCTTCCCGTCCGCAATAATCAGGATCTCCGACGGCCCCGCAAGCATGTCGATGCCCACTTCGCCGTACACTTCCTTCTTGGCAAGCGTCACGTAAATATTCCCGGGGCCCGCGATCACGTCGACTTTCGGAATGCTCTGCGTCCCGTACGCAAGCGCCGCGACCGCCTGCGCGCCGCCCGCCTTGAACAACTTCGTCACGCCGCATTCCTTCGCCGCCACGATCACGGCGGGAGCCACTTTCCCGCCCTTGGCGGGCGTACAGACGTAGATCTCTTTCACCCCCGCCGCCTTCGCGGGCAAAACGCCCATCAGCACCGAACTTACCAGCGGCGCCGTGCCCCCCGGCACATATATGCCCGCCCGCGATACGGGCCGCACCGTGTACCCCGTCACCCTGCCGCCGCGCGTGCGGATGTCCTCTTTTTGCAGAGAACGCGCATGGTATTCGTACACGTTCCCGATCGCTTTGCGCAGCGACGCGAGCAGCTTTTCGTCCGTCTCGGCATACGCCGCTCGGATCTCCTCCTCGCTCACCGCGATGCTCTGCGCCGTCAGGCGGGCCCCGTCAAACTTTTCGCAATACGAAAACAACGCCTCGTCGCCCCGCTCTTTCACCGCCTGCACGATCTCCCTGACCGCCGCCGCGCGCGCCGCATCGTCAAACTTGCCCCGCTTTAAAATTTCCGCCGCCTCGGCGGCATTCCGATAAATCTTCATAGGCATTTCCGTCCGTTTCAGCCGATGTATTTCTTCATTTCCGATATCAGCGGCAAAATTTCCGCCGCCTTCGTCTTTAAACTCACTTTGTTCGCGACCAGCCGCGCGGAAATATCAAACACTTCGTCCAGCACCACCAGCCCGTTCGCTCGCAGCGTCCCGCCCGACTGCACGATGTCGAAAATCACGTCCGACAGCCCCGTCAGCGGCGCCAGCTCGATGGAACCGTTGAGTTTGATGATCTCTACGTCCTCCCCCCGCGAAAAGAACAGCTTTTTCGCCGTGTTGACATACTTCGTCGCCACGCGAAGATGCGGCGCCGACAGCATCTCCTTTTTTTCGGGGAATCCCGCTATGCAAAGTTTGCACTTTTCAAATTTGAGGTCGAGCATCTCGTAAAGATCCGCTCCCGCTTCCAAAAGAGTGTCCTTTCCCACGATCCCGATGTCCGCAATGCCGTACTCTACGTAAGTCGGTACGTCCGAAGGCTTCACAAAGAAAAATTTGAAGGACTTGTCCGGCGTTTCCAGCACAAGTTTGCGCGTCTCCTCTTTCAAAACCTGCGCCTGTATCCCGCATTTCATGAAAATATCCGCACAGGAATCGGCCAGCCTGCCCTTTGCCAACGCTACGTTCAGCATCCCGTTTCCTCCTCCTGCGCGCGCAATACGCGCATCAGCCCGATCGCAAACCCGACCGCCGAAAGATCCCGCCCGAATTGCGCACAAAGATCGTTGTAACGCCCTCCGGAAAGCACGGGCGCTCCCACGCCCGCCGCCAGCCCGGTAAACACCATTCCCGAATAGTAGGAAAGACTCTTTACCGTGCCCAGGTCAAAAGATACATATTTCTCCACGCCCTTCTTTTTCAGGCAGTCATACACCCTTTGCAGATGCTTCAGCGCCGACAGCGCCATCGCGTTGTCCGTCAGCCCTTCCGCCTCTTTCAATATGCGCACGTCCCCGAACAGCGACGGCAGCGCCAATATCGCCGCCTGCGCCCGCTCGTTCGCTCCGTTTTCGCGCAGCGCGATCTCCGTGTTTACGGCGTCCTTCGCATTGATATAACCGCGGATCTCCTCCGCCGCTTCCTCCGTCAGGCCGCTCCCTTCCAGAAGCCCTTTGTAAAACCCGACGTGCCCGATGTCCACCATGAAGTTTTTCAGCCCCGCCGCTTGCAGACACCCGATCGCAAACGCCACCGCATCCGCATCCGACTCCGCACCGTCTTCCCCGAAAATCTCCACGCCCGCCTGCGCCACTTCGCGGTCACTGTTCCCGCTCGCCGAAAAATCGTACACGTTGGAAAAATAACACAGCTTCGCTTTCCCGTCCCGCAGCTTCGTCGCCGCGATCCGCGCGCACGCCAGCGTCATGTCCGGCCGCAAAACGATCAGGTTTCCGTCCTTGTCCGTCATCTTGAACATGCTCGCCTGCGGAACCGAACTCTTGATGCACGCAAACGTATCATAATATTCGATGCCCGCCGTCCGCACCGACGAAAAACCCGCTTCTTTGAACTTCTTCCGCAAAACTTCTTCCGTTTGATCCAGCCGCGCACTCTCCTGCGGCAATATGTCCCGAAGCCCCGACGGCAGTTTGAAATACGTCATACATTTCCCTCGGATAAATTGCATAATTATGCAAAAAATACCGCATAATCATGAATTTATTCATTTTTACAAAATTTCTTCCGTTACAATTTTAACACGAGCGCGGCATTTCTGTCAATGAAATGCACGCACAATCAGCCGACGTGCCCAGAATTTTGATCAATTCAGCACGACGTCCTGCAAGCTCTCGTACTTTTTGAGGGCGAGCGCGCGCAAAAGCGAAACATCCGCGCAGGTGAGCGCCTCGTCCGCCAGCTTTTTCGCCTCGAAGATGACTTCGGGCGGATAACGCAGGTTGCGCACGTCGGCGAGCATGCGCCCGCTCTGGCGCGTGCCCATGAAATCGCCGCCGCCGCGCATCTTCAAATCGTATTCCGCGATGCGGAACCCGTCCGAATTGTTCTTGATGACGGAAAGCCGCTCCCGCGCCTCGGGGGAATCCGATCCCAAAAGCAGGAAACAAAAACTCTTTTTTTCGCCGCGCCCCACCCTGCCGCGGAGCTGATGCAGCTGCGAAAGCCCGAACCGCTCCGCATTGTATATGACCATGATCGTCGCGTCGGGAACGTCGATCCCCACCTCGATGACCGTCGTGGATACCAGGCAATCGTATTTTTTTTCCTTGAACGCCTGCATGATCTCCGCTTTTTCCTTGTCCTTCATCTTCCCGTGCAAGAGCGCAAACCGCACGCGCGGAAGCCTGTTTTTCAGTTCGTCGAAAAGTTCGGTAACGCTCATCAGCGAGTCCTCTTCGTCCCCCTCGATCTTGGGACAGACAAAATAGCTCTGGTTGCCCTTTTCCGCCTCCCCGCCGATGTATTCGAGCATGTCCTCGTATTTGCGCGGCGGCACGATGCCCGTCACCACTTCGGCGCGCGCCTTCGGCTTGTCCTTGATCTCGGATATATCCAGATCCCCGTAAAAAATCAGCGACAACGTGCGCGGAATGGGCGTCGCCGACATGACCAGCATGTCCGCGCCCGCGCTCTTCTCGCCCAGCGCGCTCCGCTGCGCCACGCCGAAACGGTGCTGCTCGTCGCACACGCAAAACGCCAGGTTTTTCGGCTCCACGTCCTCCTGCAAAACCGCGTGCGTCCCGCAGACAATATCCGCCCTGCCCTCTTTGAGCGCCTTTTTGATCTCACGCTTCTCCTTGGCGGGGGTGCTCCCCGCCAAAAATACGGCGCGGTATTCCGGCAAATACTTTTGCACGAGCGCAAAATTCTGCGCCGCCAGCACCTCCGTCGGCGCCAAAAACGCCGCCTGATACCCGCTCTTTACCGCCATGAAAATGCCGCAGAGCGCCACCGCCGTCTTGCCGCTGCCCACATCCCCCTGCAACAGACGGTTCATCCGCAAAGGGGATTTCAGGTTTTCGTATATGTCGTCCACCGCGTGCTTCTGCCCCTGCGTGAACGCAAAGGGAAACCGCGCGGCAAATTGCGCCACTTCCCGCGCCGAACAGGAATAGGAAAACACGCGCGCGTCCTCTTTGCCACCCTTGATAAACCGGAAAGCAGAGATGAGTATGAAGTATTCTTCCAGCGCAATGCGGCGCGCGGCTTCGTCCCGCGCCTCTGCCGTTTCGGGCGCATGCACGTTGCGGTATGCCGCCGCCAGCGAGGAAAGCCCGTACTTCGCCGCACGCTCCGCAGGGATCGCCGTCCGCACGGGAACGGCACGCAGCGCGTTCTGCACCGCATCGCGCACGGCACGCTGCGTCAGCGCGCCGCGGAGCCCGTAAACGGGAACGATGCCCTTCAGACGATAATTCTTCTCGCGCAGTTCAAAAGAAGGATTGATCATCGTCGGCGATCCCATGCCGTACCTGTTCTGCACCCTGCCGTAAAACAGATACTCCTCCCCCGCTTTCAGATTGTTTTTTACATACGGCGCATTGAACCAGATCGCCGAAAACCGCTCGCCTTCCTGCTCGCACCAGACGCGTACGTAACTGCGCCTGCCGAATACCGTCTGCGGCGGCGACGAGACCCTGCACGCCAACAGCACCACGTCGTTATGGTAACACTCCGAAATCTTTACCGTCCTCGTTAGGTCGAGATAATCGCGCGGAAAATACCGCACCAGATCTTCCGCCGTATATATATTCAGTTTGTTGAGGTCTTTTTCCCGCTTTTCGGAAATGCCCTTCAGTTCGGTAAGTTTCATTCTCCGCCTCGCCGCCGCGCCCGCCGCATCCGCTCTTTCCCGATGCAACGGCACCGCCTTATAACTTTATTTCGGGATCATACAGGCGTCCGCCCTTTTTCCGCGCCCCGCTTCGCCCCTCCGCAGGCTTTCCCTTTTTCTTTTCCCTCGCGGGAAAAGAAAAACGGCGGGCATCAACCCGCCGCCTCGGCCATCATTCGAGCGATACGATATAGTAATAGATCGGCTGTCCGCCAAAATGAAAATCGACGTCGCAATCGGGGAATTTCTCCGTGACGCGGGCGGCAAGCGCCTCAGCCTCTTCTTCCTTTACATCTTTTCCGTAATAGAGCGTAATGATCTCGTGCGCGCTGTCTTTGAGCTTCTCGATCAGAGTCAGCATCGTATTCTCTATGTCGCTGCCTTTGGCAAGGATCTTCTTGTCGTCCAGCCCGATAATATCGCCTTCGTGCACGTTGAACCCGTTTACGCTCGTCGAACGGACGGCGTATGTAACCTGCCCGGCCTTCACGTTATCGATGGCATGGATCATGTCCGTCTTGTTCTCTTCCGCGCTTTCCTCACTGTTGAACGCCAGCGCCGCCGCAAAACCCTGCGGCACGTTTTTGGTCGGGATCACATGGATCGTGCGGTTGGTCACCAGCGCTTTCGCCTGCTCCGCCGCCAAAATAATGTTCTTATTGTTCGGGAACACAAACACATGCTCCGCGTTGATCTTCTGCACCGCCGTGGCGATATCGCTCGCGCTCGGGTTCATGGTCTGCCCGCCCTCGATCACGCGGTCGACCAGCAGATCCTTGAAAATCGCTTCGATCCCTTCGCCCGCACAGATCGCCAGCATGCCCATCTCTTTCTTCTCCGCTTCACGCTTTGCGCGCAGCGCGCGGTTCTGTTCGAGCATGTTTTCGATCTTCACGCGGTCCAATTCGCCCAGCTCGACCGCGTACGAAAGCGCCTGCCCCGGATTGTTCGTGTGAACGTGTACTTTCACAAGTTCCAGATCGCCGATGCAGATCACCGAATCGCCGATGTTCATCAGCTTCTCTTTCAGACGGTCGATATCCGCAAGCGTGGTGGATTTTTTCAAGTTGATTATGAAAAATTCCGTGCAGTACGCAAACTCGATCTCGCCCAGATCCAGATTGATGATGTCCGAATTGTCGCCGAACACATCTTCGTCGCTCTTGCCCGCTTCGGGCGCAACGTATTCCTCGGTAACCTCTTCGCCCGTCAGAACACCCAAAAATCCGCGGTAAATACAGAGCAGCCCCATGCCGCCCGAATCGACCACGCCCGCCTTTTTCAGCACGGGCAAAAGCTCGGGCGTCTGCGCCAGGGCTTCTTCTCCCTTCTTGATGACGTCCGCCATGAACTCCGCAAAGTCGCGGTATTTGGGCGCCGCCTGGCGCGCAAATTCGCTCATCAGCCGCGCCACTGTCAGCATCGTGCCCTCCTTGGGCTTGGATACCGCCGAATACGCCACTTTCGTGCCGTTTTCCATGGCTTTGGCAAACGCCCGAATGGTCACTTCGTCACCGTTCTTGATCTCCGCACAGATACCGCGGAAAAGCTGCGATAAAATCACGCCCGAATTTCCGCGCGCACCTTTCAACGCCCCTTTGGACACGGCGTCGCAAAGTTCGCTCAGCCGGTTGGAGGAACATAAGGAAAGTTCCTTCACCGCCGACTGTATGGTCAGCGACATGTTCGTGCCCGTGTCCCCGTCCGGAACAGGGAACACATTGAGCGAGTCCACTTTTGTTCTGTTTATTTCAAGCACCTTTGCGCCCGCAAGTATCATCTTGCGGAATTCGGTGCCGCCGATCGTTTTTGGCATTAAAGAATAATCTCCTTTAAACGGGAGGGTAAAATTACAGCTTTACCCCGATAATGTTTACGTTGACCGTGTCCACGATCATGCCCGTAAACTTCTCCACTCTGTATTTGACGCTCTCTTTCAAAGATTCCGCAACGGCGTTGATGGATACGCCGAATTTT
The DNA here is from genome assembly GCA_944341655.1 of uncultured Clostridia bacterium. GTDB lineage: Bacteria > Bacillota > Clostridia > Christensenellales > Borkfalkiaceae > Borkfalkia. The sequence continues at coordinate 7,223 of CALVMA010000035.1, forward strand.
ATGATCACATAAACGTCGATATAAATGCGGTCACCGTTGGTCGTCACTTTAACACCCTTCCCCTGCGACTGCTTCTTGAACAGTTCGGAAAGGCTGTCGGTAAAACGGCGCGAAACGGTTTCGACGATGCCGTAACATTCCATCGCCGCCAATGACGCGACACGCGCGATCGCAACATCTGAAATTGTGATTTTGCCGTAGGCATTGCTCGTGTTTACTGACATAAAAAGTATACTCCCGTATCGACACTATTCTATACTATTTTCTCGTTTTTTGCAAGAGAAAATTTACTTTGACGCATTCTTTTTTTTAAAATCGTGAAATTTTGCCGAAAGATATGCAAAATCGATTGCTTTTTTTGCGCGGTTTTGGTATAGTATCTATGCTCGTTTTGAGCGGGGCGCTTTTTCTTGCGCTCAATTTTTTGTCAGATTATGACCGTGGAGGTGTGAATATGTCGAGAGTGTGCAGCATTTGCAATAAGGGGCAGAATTCCGGCAACAACGTGAGCCACAGCAACCGCAAGACGAGAAGAACGTTCAAAGCAAACGTCCAGAAAGTCAAAATCGTCAAGGACGGAAAAGTGGAGTCCGCTTACGTTTGCGCACGTTGCCTGAAAAGCGACAAAGTGGAACGCGCATAAATTTACGCTAAACAAAAAGCACTGCAACCGCAGTGCTTTTTTGTTTTTTCTGTTCTATTTCAAAAGAAAACAGCTCGTAAACGCAAGGGTATGCGGCCCGTAATTGTACGGAATGCCGGACAGCTCGCACACTTTGCTCACCCATAACCCGTACGCCTCCATCGACGAATAGGAATCCTCCGGAAAACGGCAGGGCGCATCCGGATAGGTGCAGGACTTGCACCTTCGGCACGTCCCCGCCCCCATTCCCAAAAGATCGGGGTACCTTTTCTTCAGCTCCCGCATCATGGCGATAAAACTTTCCGAATGCTTCTTACCCGTCTCTTCGATGGTCTCAAAATCAAAATCGTCTTCCATCTGCCCCACCGTCTGCAACAGCATCCCGAAAGAATACTGCGCCGCATATGCGCTCGCCTCTTCGATGCTCCCGCAGGCGGGCGGACACCGCCAGTTCTTTCCGTACGCATGACAGCGGTCTGCCCTGCACATCTCCCGCACCTCCGGCATAAAGACAAGCGCCTTTACGTTCAGTTCCCCCACATGCGTAAAACCATGATTTAGCGCAAGCCGTTTCAATTCCTCCACAGGATAATCCATCTCTCTGCCTCCTTCCCCGAAATATTCCGCTTTCCGTCCGACCGCTTCCATTATACCGCTTTCCCGCAAAAAATCAACCCGACTGCTTTGCGAAAAAACGGTAAAATCTTGCGGCCAAAGCCCTCCGCTCCCCCTTTTTTTGATGCTTTGATCTCCATTGCTTTTCCCCTGCCGCACTTTTTTCCGCTTGCGAACGCCGAAATCGCACGAGCCTTTACCCCCCCCCGCTCACGAATACCCAAATCGCGCGAGTCTTTTGCGGCCTGCTTTTAAATTCGGCAAACTCGCACCGAAAACAAAGTCAACGGCTTTTCCCCTT
>CALVMA010000036.1 GCA_944341655.1 uncultured Clostridia bacterium
CTTTTGATTTTTGCGTTGCAACTGCCAGGTCGCATCACCATTATATCAAAAGGAGTTTTTATTTCAATACTCATCGCTAAAGCTCTTTGTTACCCGCGGACTATCCGCGGGTTTTGCTATACAAAAACCCGCGCGCCGTGATCGGTGCCGCGGGGTATGTGATTGGAAAACACCTCTTCCCCGCTGAAAAAATTTTCGATGTAACGGTAGTCCACTTCGTCCGACCCTTTCCAGACCAGCTCGGGGCGGAAACCTATCACGATGATGTGCGCCGCGTCCTTCGTCCCGCGCGCCGCATGCGGCTCCGCGTGGTTCACGATCACCGTCTCCCCGTCCGCCGCCGCCACTTCGCGATCCCCGAACCGATACACGATCTTCCCGTCGGTCACCGCCGTGATTTCCAGATAATTGTGAAAATGCGCGTCCTGCATCGCGACATCTTCGGTATAATAGAATTCTTCCAAAAAGAAATCGAACCCTTTTTCCATTTCCCAATCGTCGTAAACCGTCTTCAAACCTTTGCTCTCCCGCACGCCGGCATTCCCCTTCGGCGCCGTTTTTTTTCCATTATACCACATTCCCGAAAAAAACGGTATTCTTTTATAAAATATCGTTATTTTTTGATTTTATTATTTTTATCGCATATTCTTTACTTGTATCTTTATTCATGCTATACTGAAACAAACTGAGGAGGGAAAAAATGACGGTATCCGAACGATTCAAAAACCTGATGGAAGGCAAGCCGCTCGATCGCCTTCCCGCGATCGAATGGGCGCCCTATTGGCATCTGACCGTGGAGCGCTGGCACAAGGAGGGGCTTCCCGAAAGCTGCAGGACGCCCTACGAGATACAAAATTATTTCGGGCTGGACAAATGCTGCCAGACCTGCTTTTCCTGGCAGACGGCACAGACGCCGCAGCCGCCCGCTTACGGTGAGGGGATCATCAAAGACGAGGCCGATTACGAAAGGATCCTGCCCACGCTCTACCACGACCCCGTACTGCCAAAAGAGTACGTCACCTGGCTGAAAAAGACGCACGCCGACGGAGATACGCTGCAGTTCTTCACGGTGGAAGGGTTTTTCTGGCAGCCGCGCGTCCTGTTCGGGATCGAGCCGCATCTTTACAGTTTTTACGACTATCCCGACCTCTATCAGCGCATCTGCGAGGACAACGCCAACTGGATGCGGCGGGTGTTCGAATACGCGCTGAACGAGTTTTCCTTCGATTTTATGAGCTTCGCGGAGGATATGAGCTACAACCACGGCCCCATGATAAGCGAAGGGCTTTTCGACGAGTTTTTGCTGCCCTGGTACCGAAAGGTCATTCCCCTTCTCAAAGGCAAGACGTACGCCTTTATCGACAGCGACGGCGACATCACCAAAGCCGTGGACTGGTACGCGAAGGCGGGCGCCGACGGAATGTTCCCTCTGGAAAGACAGGCGGGCGTGGACGTGGCGCTCTACATCCGCAAACAGCCGCAAATGGCATTTTTGGGACACTTCGACAAGATGTGCATGAAATTCGGGGAAGAGGCGATGATCAAAGAATTCGAACGCATTCTGCCTTCCGCCCGCGCGGGAAAAGTGCTCTTTTCCTGCGATCACCAGACGCCGCCCGACGTGTCCGTCGAAAATTATAAAATCTATGTGCGCCTCCTGAAAAAATACGCCGAACTTGCGGCGCAAAAATAACTTTCGTTTTTTTGTTTTCGGCAGGACGTTCAAAACTTTTTCGGCCGCGTTTTTCCAGAGCGATAAACAGCATTTCTTTGCCAAAAAACAGGCTCTGCCGCAAAAATTTGCCGCGCTTTGCAAAACCGTGCATTGGCTCTGCCGTCAAAACTTGCCGCGCTTTGCAAAAAATGCGCATTGGCTCTGCCGTCAAAATTTGCCGCGTTTAACAACAGATTTTTCTTTTCCGAAAGAAAACGCGCCTCCCGCATTGTATGCGGGAGGCACGTTTTTTTACGTACGTTCCGGCCGCCTTGCGGCCGTTTGATTATTGCTTTAATTTTCTTTGCCGCCGGCAAGCGATCGGCATAAACGGCGGATTTAATTTTCTTTGTCGCCGACGGAGAGTTTATACAATTTGACGGAATTGTCGATCGTCTTTTCCTTGGCGGAAGCGCCGTATTTATCCACGTCGACAATATTTTTCGGGCCGTGGTTCAGGCACAAAGCGCCGTTCAGGCAACCGCCGTCGCACGCCATCCCCTCAAAGAAATTCTCCGTAGCGCGGTTGAATTTCAACTTTGTCAGCGCGGCGCGGCACTCGTCGATGCCGTTCATGGCGATGGGTTTGACTCCTTCCACCCCCATGCTCGCCGCGACGTCCGCAACGCCCTGCGCGATGCCGCCGCTCTTTGCAAAGATCCTGCCGTAAAAGGACGCGTTGTCCAGCGACGTCTCTTCCAGGCTTCCCACGTCGATGTTGCGCGCATCCAAGAATGCCTGCAATTCCTCGAACGATAAAACCGAATCGATCGCCCCCTGCGTTTTGGGCAATTTATATTCGAGCTTCTTGCTTGCACACGGCCCGATAAAGATTACTTTTCCGTTCGGATCGGTGCGTTTGATGAGCATTGCCGCCTCTACCATCGGGGAAACGGAATGGCTGATATATTTGACGAGTTCGGGGAAATTCTTTTCCACGAACATGACGAACGACGGACAGCAGGAAGTCGTGAGGATGCCTTTTTCCTGCCATTCCTGCGCCTCGTGGTACAGCGTGATATCTGCGCCGAGCGCGGCCTCCACCACCTGGTGGAACCCGAGTTTTCGGATGCCCGTGACGACCTGTTCGATCTTGGCGTACTTGAACTGGCTGACGATGGACGGCGCGATGACCGCATACACGTGGTATTTTTTGTTTTCCTCCGATCCTTTCAAAATATCGATGCTTTCGAGGATCATGGATTTATCCACGATCGCGCCGAAGGGACACTGATACACGCAGGCGCCGCAGGAAATGCACTTGCCGTTGTCGATGACCGCCTTTTTGTCCTCGCCGACCGAGATGGCTTTGACCTTGCAGGAATTGACGCAGGGGCGCTTTTGCGCGATGATCGCGCCGTAAGGGCATGCCTGCGTGCATTTTCCGCACTCGATGCACTTGGATTTGTCCACGACCGCTTTGTGGTCGATGATCTGGATCGCATCGCGCGGGCACACTTCTTTGCAGCGGTGCACGATGCAGCCGCGGCAGGCGGGCGTGACGAAAATGCCGCCGATCGGGCATTCGTCGCAGGCGATGTCGATGACCTCGACGACGTTGGGATTGTTTTTGTCCCCGCCCTGCGCCAGCTTGATGCGTTCCTGCACGATCGCGCGTTCCTTGTAGATGCAGCAGCGCATCGTCGCTTTCGGCCCCGGAGAAATCTCCTTGGGAATGTCTATGTAAATGTTGTCGTAGCAATGCTCATACTCGTTGCGAATGACCGCTTTTAGGACATCGTATTTGAGTTTTTGAACCGCCGTATCGAAAATTCTTTTCTCTGCCATAGTTTACCTACCTTTTTGCCATATTCATCCCGGCGCGGCGGCAACAGCTGCCGCGGACACGCGCCCCGCTCGCGCGGCATTTCCCGAGAGAAACGCTGCGCGCCTTTAATCGTAATCGATCTGTACTTCCTTTCCCATTTTTTTGAGGTTGGCGGCGAGGCTCTCCACAAGTTTGAGTTTCATCGTGATGTCGATGGGCAAGCCCTGATGCGCCGCATTGATGCTCTGTCCCACATAAAAATGAACGCTCGTCGCCTCTTCGAACAGCATCTGCGCCAGGAGCGAGGCGCCGTCCTGCTTTGTGAACGTCTTGGGCGTGAGGTCGTGCACGGACACATACTTTTCGGACAGTTCCAAAAGCCTGCGCATGGTCAGCACCCCTTCCGTCGTGAGATCGATGCCGTCGATGAACCCGATGGGCGGAACGTCCCGGTCGGGAAAATCGAAGGAGGCACGCACCGTCGTATTGAGATGCCTTGCCACGATCTGCGAGCTCGTGCCGCCGCAGACCACCTTTTTCCCCTCCCCCGACAAAAACCGCGAGATATAGAAATCGTCCTTGCTCTTATCCACGGGCGGGCCGATCATCAGCGATACGTTCAGCTTTTCGCGCACCTTGACGGCGGCGACCGTCGTGTCGTCGCCCGGGGCGCCCAGATACAGGTCGTTGCACACGCCCGCGAGCAGGCACGCCACCGCGCGCGCACTCATGGACGGCTTGACGTTGTTGTCCAGAAATTCCATGACCTCGGGGCGCTGCCAGCCGAGATTGAGCGTCATGCCGATGCCCGCATGGATCACCCCGTCGCTCATCACGACGACGATGTCCCCCGCCTGCAGCTCCAACGAACTTTTGTACACCGTTTTCCCGAGAACGTTGAGCGCCTCGCGCTCAAAATCGCGGCATTTGCAGCCGCGGATCAGGATCGCCTGCGGATTGTCGAACTCAAAGAGATACCCTTTCCCCTCGCTGTTCATATGAATGACCGAAAAGGTCGAATAAGCCACCCCGCGCACCTTGCACACGGGCAGGCTGGAAAGAATGGTCTCCACGCAATCCTCGATGTCGATGTCGTTGGATACCATCGTGCACAGGATCTTGGACGTGAGCGTGGAAAGAATGTTCGCCTTGACGCCGCTGCCCAGCCCGTCGGCAAGCACCAGCGTCGTGTAATCGCCGCATACCGTGCTCTCCACACAATCGCCGCACAGTTCTTCGTTCTTTTTGTTCAGGGACGTATAACCGCTTTCCAGACAAAGTGCCATCTCACTTGCCTCCGTCGTCGCCCTGCAAAGTCTTCTTCAGCTTCAAAAGCGCGACCTTCGTTTCCGCCGTCGTCTCCCCCAAAAGGGACGCGATCTCCTGCGCCACGCGCATCTGCTTCTTGATGACTTCGTCCGTCGTCGCCAGCGTTTCCAGTTTCACTTTGTCCAGCTGCTCTTCCGACTTCGTTTCCTGCGTGATGTCCTTCATCACCGCATACGTGCCCTTTCCGTCTTTGAGCACGATGATCGTCAGCTCTATGTAACTGCCCGTCTTTTCCAGATAAACTTTTTTATTGTAAATGTTCTTGTTGTCCTGCGCCGCCAGCACAAAATCCGTCGGGTTGAAATAATGGAAGATCCCCTTCCCCTTGATGTCGTAATCGCGGATCCCCAAAAGCTCCTTCGCCTTGCCGTTGATCTCCAGAATATTCAGATCGCTGTCCAAAAGCACGATGCCGTTGGGACTGGTCTGTATGATCTCGTAAGACATGCTCTCCGCACGCTCGCGCATGAACGGCACGCACATCTCGATGTTCGCATACCCGTTGGCGACCGCCCACGCCTTCTCCAGACAGGTATCGTAACCGCACGCCCCGCAGTTGAGCATGTCCTCGGGCTTCGTCTTGCCCGTCTTCGCCAAAATCTCCTGCAGCTGACGGTCGGTCGGTATAAAATCTTCCGTGCGCTTGCGCTCGTGCATGCAGGTAAAATCCAGGCCCGCGGGCGTGTACTCCGCCGACGCGTGCTCCTGCAGATCTTTGTTGACGTATTTGCGGATATCGGCATTCGCCTTCAACGCCCCCGCTTTGAGCGCCAGCGAACAGGGCCCGTTCACACAGGCAGAATCACAGCTGTTCATCTCGATGAACATTCCCGAAAGGCTGTCGATGTTCTCCAACACCTCTTTGCATTTCTTCGCCCCGTCCACCGCAACAAATTCGTAGCCGTCGATATAGTTTTCAAACGATTTGATGATCCCGCGGCTGATCGGATAATATTTCGCACGGTTCACGCCGCCCGACGTCCGCTCCGGCAGCCGCGCGATCTCGTCGAGCACGATCCCCTTGTCCGCAAACATCGCGGAAAGATCTTCAAACGTCAAAACCCCGTCCACGACGCCGCTTTCGTGCGCTTCCCGCTTTTTCGCAATGCACGGCCCGATAAAGACCACTTTCGCGTCCTTTTTGCGCGCACGGATCATCTTCGCGTGCGCGATCATCGGCGTATCCACGGGCGCAAGATAGTTCAGCGCCTTCGGATAGTACAACTCGATCATCGTGTTCACCGCAGGACAGCAGGACGTAATAAAATTCTTGTACGTGCCGCTTTCCAACAGCTTTTTATACTGCGCCGTCACTTCCCGCGCCCCGACGCTCGTCTCTTCCGCGTCCGCAAACCCGAGCCTGCCGAGCGCCAGCTTCATCACCGAAAAATCCTGCAGGTTGAAAGACGAAACAAACGACGGCGCCACCGACGCCACGACGTTCCCCCCCGCCAGCAGCTTTTCCACTTCCGCTCGCTCGGTGTGCACGCTCTTCGCGTTCTGCGGACAGACTTCCGTACAGTGCCCGCATAAAATACAGCGGCTTTCAATGATCTTCGCATGATGGTCGACCACCTTGATCGCCTTGACGGGACATTCGCGCAGACATTTGTAACAGTCCTTGCACCGCGCGTCCTTAAAATCAAGATAACGGATCATGGCATTCCCCCCCGCACTTACTTCACGAGCGGATATACCTGCGACAAAAACAATTCTTCGCAGTTATCCTTGTTCGCATTGTGCAAAAGCAGGTCGTCCGCAAGCACGCTCACCCCGTTCGTGCAGTTGCCCACACAGAACGTCGCCTGCAGATCGATCTTGTCCTCTACCCCGTACTTCTTGATCACGCGCTTCATCTCCTCGATCACATCGTACGAACCGCGCAAATGACAGGAACTGCCCACACATACCTTCAGTACCATCGCTTTCTACCTCTCGATATCTTTTTCCCCGCTTCCCTTCCCGCGGGCACGCCGAAACCGCGCTTCGGCACCCTGCCCCGCGCGGAAACTCATTTCGATAAAATTTTATCGATTCTATTATAATACTATTATAATAGATACCGAAAAACCTGTCAACGGTTTTTTAAAATTCGCCGCGGCAATTTTTCCCTGCCGACGCGCCCCGCTCCGCCGCTTCCCGCCGGATACGGCCGCCTCTTTTTATGCCCGCCGACGCCCCGATCCCTGCGTCCGCCCGCATTTTCCCCCGCGTTTCTTTTTCAGATGTCTTTTAATCCCAAAATGTAATTCGCCGATACGTCCAGCACTTCGCAAAGCACCGCAAACGTATCCAGACGCGGCAGTTTTCCCGTCGTGCAGTACTGCGTGATCATCTCGGGCGATACCCCCACTTTCTTTGCGATCTCCGCTTTCGTCATTCCGCTGCGCAGGATCTCTTCCCGCAGTTTTTCCTTGATTTCATTCGCTTTCATACCATTATAATATAACCGTTGGTTAGTTTTTGCTTGACAATTAACTGCCGGTTAGTATATAATGATGGGCGAAAATAAAAATAAAATAACCTTTTTCCTAAAACAAATGAGGAGATTTTTATAAAAGCGGCGGGACGCAAAATTTGCGTCCCGCCGCTTTTCTTGTGCCGAGAACTGCCGTCCGAGGACGGGCTCGGACAGCGCCGCCAACCGCCGTCCGAAACGCGGGTTCGAAAACACCGCCAACCGCCGTCCGAAACGCGGGTTCGGACAGCGCTGCCAAGTGCCGTCCGAAACGCGGAAAAGAAAACAACGCCAACCGCCGTCCGAAACGCGGGGTCGGGAAATACCGAAAACGGCCGCCGCCTGCCGAAAAACGGGCAAAACGTATCGAAAACGAGCGCCGCCCCTGTCCTTTTTTTCCGAACCGAAAAATAAAGCGAAAACAAAACGAGAGAAAGACGGGCGCGTTTTTATTCGGCGGATTTGCGCGCGGACAGCGCGCGGCGGAGGAGTTTGACGATCTCGTCCAACGCGACAACGGAGAGGGCAAGCGCGGTCACTTTCAGCCAATCGAAAAATTCCAGGGGCACGGTGCCGAACACGGCGCCGCCGAACTGCGTGATCAGGATCTGGAGGCAGAACGCGACGGCAAAAGCAACCAGCATGAGTTTATTTTTCAAAAGATTCGGGAAAATGCTCTTGTCGCCCAGTTCCCGACAGTTAAACGCATTGAAGAGCTGGAAGAGGACGAACATGGTAAACACGGCGGTGGAAACTTCTGCCGCCTCGATGCCGAGGAAATTCCATTTCATCTGCGCAAGGCACACAAGGCAGGTAAACACGCCGTTGACGCAGATGCGCGAAAGCATTCCGCGGCTGACGATGCTCTCCGTGCGGGCGGTGGGTTTGCGGCTCATCAGATCGTCGCGGATGGGCTCCAAGCCCAACGTGAGCGCGGGAGGGCCGTCCATGATAATGTTGATCCACAAAAGATCGAGTGCCGAAAAGGGAGATTCGAACCCTTCGAAAAACAGTCCCAAAACCGTGCAAAAGAATACGGTCAGCACGGACGCCACGTTTACGGTGAGCTGAAACTGGATAAACCTCTTGAAATTTTCGTAGATCCCCCTGCCCCATTTGACCGTCGTGACGATGGTGGAAAAGGAGTCGTTTAAAAGCACGATGTCGGCGGCCTCTTTGGAGACTTCCGTGCCCGAGATGCCCATTGCGATGCCGACATCCGCATTTTTCAGCGCGGGCGCGTCGTTGATGCCGTCGCCCGTGACCGCGACCACATTGCCTTTCGAGGTCAGCTCTTTGACGACGCGCATTTTCAAAAGGGGCGTACTGCGCGCGATCACGCGCACCTGCGGCAATACCTCGGAAAATTCTTTGTCCGAAAGGTTTTCCAGATAGGACGCCTCCACGGCGATGCCGCCGTCTTCCAGGAGGCCGAGTTCGTCCGCGATCGCGGTCGCCGTGACGATGTTGTCGCCCGTGAGCATCTTGACTTCGATGCCCGCCGTCTTGCAGGCATGCACCGCGGCGGGAACCTCCGCGCGGAGCGGATCGGCTATGCCGACAAACCCGTCGAAGAGCATATCCTTTTCCGCCTCTTCCCTCGACGACGGCCGCTCCCGCGAAACCTTGTGCGCAAACGCCAACACGCGCCGCGCGCGTTTTTGCAGACCGACGATCGCTTCCTCGATGCGCAGCCGTTCGGGTTCGGGAACGTTGCACAGCGCCAAAATCTTTTCGGGACTGCCTTTCGTGTAAACGGTGTACCCGCCTTCTTCCCGCACGCAGGAAGTCATGTTTTTGGTATCCGACGAGAAGGGAAATACCTCGCAGACCTCGGCGCTCTCGCGCATCGCCTTGTAATCCTTCCCCGCCTTGCCCGCCGCCACGAGCAGCGCGCCCTCCGTGGGATTTCCCACAAACCGCACGGCGCCCTCTTCCTCGTAAAGATCGGCGGTGCCGTTCAAACAGAAATTGGCGAGCATGGCGCCGTCGCACAGCTGCCCGACTTCTCCGACAAAACCGCCGCCCGACCACACGTCCGTCACCGTCATGCGGTTTTCGGTCAGCGTGCCCGTCTTATCCGAACAGATCACATTGATGCAGCCCACCGTCTCACAGGCGACCATCTTCTTGACGAGCGCGTTTTGCTTTGCCATGCGCGCTATGTTGATGGAAAGAGAGATCGCCACGATGGTCGGCAATCCCTCGGGCACCGCGGCGACCATCAGCACGATCGACGTGATGAATACCGAAGAGATCTCCGAAAAATAATCCTGCGCGCCGTTGACGAGAATGTAGACGAGCTGGATCAGAAAAATGAGCGCGGCGAACGCGCCGCCGATCAGCGTGATCGTCTTGCCGAGCCGCTCCATTTTTTCCTGCAACGGCGTCTGACCGCTGCCGCCGCCCTGGATCTCGCGGGCGATCAGCCCGAACTGCGTGTTGTCCCCGACGTCCGTCACGATCATTTTTCCCGATCCGCCCGTCACGAAACAGCCCGAATATACCATGTTCAAGCGCTCCGCCACCGGCGTCTGCGCGTCCGCCAGCACCGCCTGCGCGTCCTTTTCCACAGGCGCGGACTCCCCCGTCAGCGACGACTCGTCGCAGGAGAGCGACACGCTCTCCAAAAGCCTGCCGTCCGCCGCCACTTTGTTGCCCGATTCCAAAAATACGACGTCGCCGACGACAAGCTCCTGCTGCGGAACGTATTGCACGATCCCGTCCCGCACGACCTTGATCTCGATGCCTTCCTTGATCTTGTTCAGCGCGTCGAACGCCTTGGCGCTCCGCCCTTCCATCACCACCGTCAGTACGACCGATATCACGATCGCAACAAAGATGCCGATACATTCGTATATATCGAAATGCCCGCCCTTTGCCGCGCTGACCGTGTTCACCGCCAGCGTGATCACCCACGCAAAAAAGAGCAGGATCAGCATCGGCTCCGTCGACGCCTCCCAGATGCGCCGCAGCAACGACTTCCGCTTTGCGCGCGTAAATTCGTTCCTTCCGAACTTTTCTCCGTTCTCCCTCACCTGTTCCGCACGCAATCCGACGTTTTTGTCCGATCCCAACGCCTCGACCGTCTCTTGCGGCGTCCGACAATAAAATTCCATGACCGTGACCTTCCCTTTCCGATTTTTTCCGTCCGCCCGCACCGTCCGACACCATTCTTTCCCGAAAAGCGATCCCGCTCGTAGCTGAAAATTTCTCCCCGAAAAAGAAAAAGCCGCGCACGCCATGCGTACACGGTACCAAAAGGACGGAGTTTTTCCATATAACCGCAAACGCAAAATAGGCGGATATATGAGTCTTGCCGTTTCAGACGAAGGCCTGCGCCTTGCGGCGCGGGATGAAGACCTTGCCGCGCAAAACAGCGCCGGCTACTCCCTCACAATACTGTTTTATTCAGTTCTCTTATTATTATATCCCCCGCGCAGAGGTTTGTCAACCTCTGCGCGGCAAGAATCAAAATTTTTCTCCGCCTTGTTTTGCCGCAGGCTCGCATCGAAAGCCCTTGCAAATTCTTCGTCCGGCGGAAAAGCGTCCCCGCAGGCGATACGCCGCGTCAGCCGAGCGCCACGTCCAAAACCATCATGATGACAAAACCGAACATCACGCCCCAAGTCCCCAAGTGCGGGTGCGATCCCAAATGCGAATCGGGAATGAGGTCTTCCGCCACGACGAAGAGCATCGCTCCCGCCGCAAACGCCAGAAACCACGGCTGCCCCGCGGAAAGAACGGACGCAAGAAAAAATCCGACAACCGCAAAGAGCGGTTCCACGGCGCCGCTCGCCGTCCCGTACAAAAACGCTTTCCCGCGGCTGCCCGTCGCATTTTTCATCGGCAATGCCACCGCCGCGCCTTCGGGGAAATTCTGTATCGCGATCCCGATCGCCAGCGCGAGCGCTCCGATATACGCGCCCTCCCCGCCAGCCGACATCGCCGCACCGAACGCAAACCCCACGGACAGCCCTTCCGGTATGTTGTGAATGGTCACCGCAAGAAACATTTTTACAGGTTTGGCAAGCGCCAGGCGCGGGCCTTCTTCCTCCCCCGTCCCTTTGTGAAAGTGCGGCACCGCATGATCCAGCAGCACCAGAAACAATCCGCCCGCCAACACTCCCGCCGCCGCGGGAACAAAGCTGAATTTTCCGTAATCCGCCGCCCCCTCGATGGACGGGATCAGCAGCGACCAGACGGACGCCGCAATCATGATCCCCGACGCAAAGCCGAGAAAGACGGTATTTACCTTTTCCGAAATCTCGTTCGGGAAAAACCAGACGAGCGCGCTTCCCAGCGTCGTTGCCAAAAAAATGATGCTGAACCCGATCACGATCCAAACTATCGGCGCCATATTCTCTCCTTTTTGCACGGCGGCGGGCGCTGTCCGCCCGCCGCCGTGCCGCATTTAACGCAGTTTTTATTCCGCTTTCAAACGTTCGGCGACCGCCTTCAAAAACGCGCGCGAGCTCAGCTTTTTCGGCTGAATGCCCTCCGCATGGAACAGCGGCACGAGATCGCCCGTCATTTCGCCCTCTTCAATGGTGCGCACCGTCGCCCGCTCCAGCTTTTTCGCAAACGCGACAAGCTCGGGCGTGCCGTCCAGCTCCCCGCGCTTGGCAAGCGCTCCCGTCCAGGCAAAAATCGTCGCCACCGAATTGGTCGACGTCTCTTCCCCCTTCAAATGCTTGTAATAATGCCTCGTCACCGTCCCGTGCGCCGCCTCGAACTCATAGTTCCCGTCGGGAGATACGAGCACGGACGTCATCAGTCCCAAAGAGCCGTACGCCGTCGCCACCATGTCGCTCATGACGTCGCCGTCGTAGTTCTTGCACGCCCACAAGATCCCGCCTTCCGAACGCACTACGCGCGCCACGGCGTCGTCGATCAGCGTGTACATGTATTCAAGCCCCGCTTTTTCGAATTTTTCCTTGTATTCCTCTTCGTAGATCTTCGCAAAGATATCCTTGAAATGATGATCGTATTTCTTGGAGATCGTATCCTTCGTCGCAAACCACAGCGGCATCTTTACGTCCAGCGCATAGTTGAAACAGGAACGCGCAAACGAACAAATGGAATTGTCCAGATTGTGCACCGACTGCACGATCCCGTCACTGTTTTTGAAATCCTGCACAAGCAGCTTCTCCACCGTGTTGCCCGCCGCGTCTTCCACGAGCAGATACGCCTTGTTCCCCTGCTTTACCTGCGTCTCCACGCCCGAATATACGTCGCCGTATGCGTGACGCGCAAGCACGATCGGCTTTTTCCAGCCGGGAATGTACGGCGTGATCCCCTTCGCAAGTATGGGCGCACGGAATACCGTCCCGTCCAATATGCGGCGGATCGTCCCGTTCGGACTCTTCCACATCTGCTTGAGTTTGTATTCTTCCACCCGCTGCGCGTTGGGCGTGATCGTGGCGCATTTTACGCCCACTTTGTACTTTTTGTTCGCGTTCGCCGCGTCCGCCGTCACTCGGTCTTCCGTTTCATCGCGGTGCACAAGCCCCAGATCATAGTATTCCGTCTTTAAATCCACGTACGGACAGATCAGGTCTTCCTTGATCCACTGCCACAACACACGCGTCATTTCGTCGCCGTCCATCTCCACGACGGGATTCTTCATTTCGATTTTTGCCATATCCGCCTTTCTCCGCTCGTTTTTTTCTTATTTTACCAAAAATCCGAAAAAAAAACAAGCATTTGCCCGCCGCGCACCGCGCGGCGGGCAAAAAAGCACGGGACTTTTTTCCGAAAACCTGCGCCTTTGCCAAAACGCCCGCGTCGCCCCGCTTTTGCTCCGTTTCCCGTTTTGCGGTGCTCCGCTTTCGCTTTGTTTCCCGTTTTGCGGAGGCGGGGTTTTGCATGGTGCTTTCTTCGTCCGGCACTTCGGCCGCGCGGCGGCGCTCGGTCGGAGCGAAAGCGACTTTGCGGGAAATTACCCGCGGCGCTTTGCGTGTGCCGCACTGACGCTTTGCACTTTTTTGCGGCGTCTCGGCGTCGGCCGCGCCGACGCCGAGACGTTCGGTCAGAGCGAAAGCGACTTTGCGGGAGGTTACCCGCGGCGCTTTGCGCCGGCGCGCGTGCCCTTCAGCACGCCGCAACCCGCAAGCATTTTCTTTTCCGATCTTGCCACAAAATCGCAGATCCCCTGTTCCACGAACGCCGTCAAAAGATGTTTGAAGTCGCCCATGTTTTTACAGAACAAATACCATGCCAGCGAACCGGGAACGGTATTCATCTCGTTGAAATACACCTCGTTGCCGCTCAAAAGAAAGTCCGCCCGCACCACGCCGCGCAGGTTGAGCCGCCTGTACAAAAGTTTGGTGTAGCCCTGCACCAGTTCGGCGCTCGCCTTGGAGATCTTGGCGGGAAAATCGCTCTTATTCTCTTTTCCGCCGTCCAAATATTTGTCGCCGAACGTCAGGAATTTATGCGACGTTTTCGGCTCTTCGCAACAGGAAACAACGAGCTCGTCGCCGTTTTTATAGCAGGCACAGTTGATCTCGCGCCTCTCCGACAAATATTTTTCCGCGATCAAAAGGGTGTCGTAATGAAACGCCGCTTCGATCGCCGCCAAGAGCCGCGCGCGGTCCTCGGCGACCGCGATCCCGATGCTCGAACCCTGCCGCGCGGGTTTGACGATGACAGGATACCCCAGTCGCTCCTCAATGCAGCGCACCGCAAACGCGCCGCGCTTTTTGTATTCCGCTTCGCTGATGCGAAAATACGGAAGCGTGCGCACGCCCAGCGCTTTCGCCGCAAGTTTTGTGAGCGCTTTATCCATAAACAGCGCCGACGCCGCCATGTCCGGCGACGCGTCGGCTATTCCGTTCATGTCCAAAAGAGCGGCGACCGCCCCGTCCTCCCCGCCCATGTCGTGACAGCAGTTGATCGCACAATCGATCTTCGCGAGCGGGTGCAGCTTCCTGCGCCTGACCGCGTACAGCGTATTCCCCAAAAATGCGGCGCGATCCGCTTTCTTTTGGTAATTTGCGCCGCGGAAGCTGTCGGTGTCCTGCAATTCTTTGCCTGCATACATCTCCCCGCTTTGCGCTATGTATACGGGATAGACCTCGTACCGCTCCGTGTCCAGAAGATTTGCCGTCATCGCCCCCGTGATGATCGAGATCTCGTTTTCGCAAGACCTCCCCCCGAATATGACCGCCACATTTTTGCGCATAAAAAAACACCTCCGCAAAATATTCTTTGCTTTGGTGTTTTCCGTTTTTCGCCCTTTTGCGTCCCGACACGCTCAAAATGCTCTCCGCGGCGCCGATTTTCCGCGTTTCGCGGAAAATCGGCGCCGCGGAGAGCGTTTTGAGCGTGTCGGGACGCAAAAGGGCGAAAAACGGAAAACACCAAAGCAAAGAATCTTTTGCGGAGGTGTTTTTTTATGCGCAAAAATGTGGCGGTCATATTCGGGGGGAGGT
>CALVMA010000037.1 GCA_944341655.1 uncultured Clostridia bacterium
GCTTTTGGAGCGGATTTCAAGTTTCGGGTACCATCGACGCGTGTTGAAAGAAAAAAGCCTGCGCAGGTTTGACGCGCGTTAAAGAAAAAGCGGCGGCTATTTTCTCCTTTTCCGAAAGCCGCGGCTGTGGCGCGGCTTTCGGAAAAGGAGAGGCATAAAAAGCGGAAAAATGCAGACAATAAGAAAAGACAGGGGGGTGGGGGAATGTGTACTTGCATTGCCATGCACGGCGAGAGGTTTTTGTTCGGACGAAATATGGATATTGACAGGCCGTTCGGGGAACGCGTCGTCGTGCGGCCGAGAGGGTTTGTACAGGCATATAAGCGCGCGCCCGTAAAAGAAACGGGCCGCTATGCGATGATCGGAATGGCTGCCGGTTCGGAAGGGGTGCCGCTATATGCGGAGGCCTGCAATGAAAAGGGCGTCTGTGCGGCGGCCTTGAATTTTCCCGACAATGCGCATTATTTTTCGCAGGGCAAAGAAGGCGAAACGGAGCTTGCGCCGTATGAGCTGATCCCGTGGATATTGGAAAGGTGTGAAACGGCGGTGCAGGCAATGCTTTTGCTGAAAAAAGTTTGTTTGGTGGCCGTGCCGTTCAACGACAGATTTCCGCTTGCCCCGTTGCATTGGATGATCGCGGACAAAAAACATTGTTTTGTGGCGGAACCGCTTCGAGGCGGGTTGCGCTTATACGAAAATCCTGTGCGGGTTTTGACGAACAATCCGCCGTTTTCATTTCATTTGCAGAGGCTGAACGATTTTATGAATATAGGAGCGGGCTATCCCGAAAACCGTATGGCGCAAACTCTTAATCTTCGTCCGTACTCGCAGGGCATGGGCGGGATCGGACTGCCCGGGGACGCGTCGTCCTGTTCCAGGTTTGTCAGGGCGGCATTTTTTTTGCATAACGGCGATCACACGAAAGGGCAGCTGTCGCAGTTCTTTCATGTTTTGAGTGGCGTGGAAATGCCGTGCGGAAGCGTCAAAACAAAAGAGGGGGCGTGCGATTATACGACGTATGCGTGCTGTATGGATACGGAAAATTCCGTTTATTATTACAGATCCTATTCCGATCACCGTATCAACGCGGTGAGATTGTCGGAAGAAAATTCGGCATCGGATGAAATTGTCGAATACGATTTGAAGCAAAGCGAAGACGTTCTCTTTCTAAATTGAAAAAAGGTAAAAAATGCCGCCCGCAATTTGCGGGCGGCGCATTTTTTACTTTCTCGTTAATAAAAGCGATTTGCCGTTAAATTGATATATTGAGAAATGCAATAATAAAAGAGAGGGGATTTGGCGGCTTATTTTTTGTAAACGTTTCCGCCGTGGCAGTCGATAGCCACGATGCAGGGGAAATCTTTTACCTCAAAGCGATACACCGCTTCGCTCAGAAGGTCGGGGAATGCGACAAGCTCGCTCTTGATGATCGCGTTGCCGTAGAGCGCGCCGGCGCCGCCGATCGCGGCGAAATAGACGGCGTGATTTTGGACGATCGAAGAACAGACGCTCTCATCTCTTTCGCCTTTTCCGATCATGCCTTTTAACCCGAGCGCGAGCAGGCGCGGAGCAAAAGAATCCATTCTTGCGCTGGTCGTGGGGCCGCAGCTTCCGCAGGCTTTTCCCGCGGGGGCAGGGCAGGGCCCGGCGTAATAAATCGTCTCGCCTTTAAGAGAGAAAGGCAGCGGCTCTTCTCTGTCCAAAAACTCGCAAATGCGTTTGTGCGCACAATCGCGGCCGGTAAGGATATGTCCGGAAAGCAATACGCTTTCTCCGGCTTTTAAATTTTCAATATCAAAATCCGACAGAGGTAACTGGATCTTTTTCATAACAAAACCACCTTTTTGGCTTAAAATAGAGTACTATGCGTGACATAAATCCTGTAAAATGGCAAAATCGATCAGAGTGTGACCTTCTCGCAGCGCACACAATGGCACTGGATGTTGACGGCGACCGGCAAACCTGCGATATGCGTGGGGGCAAGTTCGCAAGAAACGCCGAGGGCTGTAATTTTGCCGCCGAAACCCTGAGCGCCTATGTTGAGCGCGTTGATTTTTTCAAGGGCGATGCGTTCGATTTCGGCGACGTCTTTTCTTGGATTTGCCGAACCGATATCGCGCGTCAAAGCTTTTTTTGCTAAGAATGCGCACGTATCGAAAGTGCCGCCGATGCCTACGCCCACATAGACCGGCGGGCAGGGTTTGCTTCCCGCAAGGCGCACGGTTTCCACGATGCTTTCGATGATGCCGTTTACTCCTTTTGCGGGAGTCAGCATGAATATTTTCGACATGTTTTCGCTGCCGAAGCCTTTGGGCAGGAAGGTGAGAGAAATTTTATCTCCGCCGACGATTTCGGTGTGGATCGCGGCGGGGGTATTGTCTGCGGTATTTACGCGGGTGATCGGATCGCAGATGCTTTTACGAAAACAAAAATCTTCATATGCTTTGCGCACGCCGTTGTTGACGGCTTCGGAAAAAAGTGCACCGTCGATATGGACGTTCTGGCCGATCTTGGCGAGGATGACGGCGTAGCCTGTGTCCTGGCAGACGGCCATTGTTTCGGCGGCAGCCGTACGTGCGTTTTGCAAAACGGTATCCAGCGCGAAGGCAGCGGCGCTGCCTTTTTCTTCGGCGGCTGCGGCTTTGTTCAGGGCCTGCGTGCAGGAGGGGGTCAGCCGCAGACATGCGTTTTTGGCAAGATTATAGACGGCTTGTTCGATGGATTCGGAAGAGACGGTTCGCATAACATTTTCCTCTCTGATTTTTCATTTTTATTATAGCAGAAAATTTTCAAAAGCAAAAGAATTTTGTTTACGAAAGCAAAATTTTTCGATATAATATTGACCATGGATACGATGGGAAGCAAAAATCAAAATCCGAAAAGAAGTTTGTTTGATCAGCCGCGCAAAGCGGTAAGCGGTTTGGTATATTCCGGCGCGATTTTGGGAATGCTGCTGTTTTCGTTGGCGTTTTCGATAACGGTCGCGCTTTTGTCGGGCGGCATTGGTATGACCGTAGATGAAATTTCGCAAACGCAGGCGTACAAATATATATCTTATATTTTATATCAGATCGTTTATATCGGCGTGATCGCCTGTTTCATGGCGATGTACCGTGAAAGCCCTGCGCAATTCGGCTGGCGGAAAACGCATTGGCGGTTTTATCTGATCGCGGTAGTTTTGCTGTTCGGGTTGCTTTTCGGTTTGAACTACGTAAACGGCTGGTTTGTGCAGCTGTTGGGGCTTTTGGGGTACGAAGCGCCATCATCGACTCTTCCGTCGCTTGCGGGGGGAGGGCTGTTCGGCGTGCTTTTGGTTGTGGCGGTGATCCCCGCGGTGTGCGAAGAGACGATTTTCCGCGGCATCATGCTGGAGGGCATCAAGGATATCGGCACGGTAGCAGCGTGTCTTTTGGGCGGGCTTCTTTTTTCCATTTTTCATCAAAACCCGGCGCAGACGGTTTACCAGTTTATATGCGGAGCGGTATTCACGTTGCTTGCTTTGCGCGCGGATTCGCTGTTGCCCACGGTGCTTATCCATTTTCTGAACAATGCTTTGATCATATTGAACGAGCGGTTCGGATTTTTGAATTTTACGGCGGGAGCGCAGATCGCGGTCTATGTTGTTTCGGGAATATGTCTGGCGGCGTCGCTTGCGTGGCTCATATTTGTCGAGCGGAAGCAGGATGCGGGAAAACGCGAGGCAGTCGAAGGGGAAAAGAGCGGGGAGATCCGGCCGTTTCTTTATCCTGCGATCGCGGGCATAGTTGTGTGCGTGTTGTTTTGGATTCTGAATTTTATAAACGGGACAGTCGGTTGAAATGCAGAAGATCAACATCGTGTGTGTGGGGAAGCTGAAGGAAAAATTTTATGCGGACGCGGTGGCGGAGTATTGCAAGCGTCTGACTCGGTTTGCGCAGGTGACGGTGCGAGAGCTTGCCGAAAAGCGTACGATCGCGGAGGAAGGGGAACTGATCCTGCGGGAGCTGCGCGGGTATGTGATCGTGTTGGCGGTAGAAGGGAAAAAGCTTTCGAGCGAAGGGTTGGCGGAGCAAATGCGTCGGTTGAGCGATGCGGGTAAGGAGATCACGTTTGTGATCGGGTCTTCCTGCGGGCTGGACGATAAAGTCAAAGCGGAAGCGGATTTTCTTCTTTCGTTTTCGGACATGACTTTTCCGCATCAGCTGATGCGCGTGATTTTGTGTGAGCAGGTATATCGTGCGTTCATGATCAACGCGGGGAGCGAGTATCATAAATGACGAAAAGGTGACAGAAAGCGAGCGAAGTCCGTACTATAAAATATGGACGTCGTAAAGAGGATCTATCGGTTTTACGAAAGCTGGCAGGGTGAGAAGCGTCTGATCGGGGGCAGCGTGAGCGGGTTGCCGATCGTGGCGTTGTTTGCGGGCAGGCACGAATATCCGCAGATTCTGGTGCAATATGCGATTCATGCGCGGGAGTGGGTGACGGCGTTGCTGGCGCCCGAGCAGATCCTGGGCGGGCTGTCGCGGGGCGGCGCTTGGTTTGTGCCGCTGCCGAATCCTGACGGCGTGCTGTTGTCGCTGTACGGGGAAGAATTTTTGTGTCGCCTGCCGAAGAAGCGGGCGCAATTTTTGCGGGACATATCCGGAGGCAGCTTTTCGTTGTGGAAGGCGAATGCCGACGGGGTGGATCTGAACGTGAATTTTTCAGCCGGCTGGGGCAGCGGGGTGAAGAACGTGCGGTATCCGTCGGGAGAGAATTATATCGGCAAGAGGGCGTTTTCGGAGCCTGAGTCGAGGGCGTTGCGGCGTTTTACGTTGGAAGTAAAGCCGGACGCGACGGTTTCGTACCATACGAAAGGGGAAGAGATCTATTGGGAGTACGGCCAGACGGGCGCGCGGCGGGAGCGGGACGGCAGGCTTGCCGCGGCGCTTGCGGAAGAGACGGGATACGAGGCGAAGGTGATCACGGGCAGCGGGGGCGGATATAAAGATTGGTGCATACGCGAGCTGAAGATCCCGTCCTTTACGATAGAAGCGGGGAGCGAAAGGCTGGAGCATCCGTTGACGGAGGCGGATTTTCCGTCGGTTTATTGTAAAAACAGAAATGTTGTGCGGCGTTTGGCGCAGGAATTGTGTGCGGAGGAGCTATGGAGGAGAAGGAAAAGTTCATGCGGGAAGCGTTGAAGCGTGCGAAGCGCGGATTGGCGCAGGGGGAAGTGCCTGTGGGGGCGGTGATCGTGCATGAGGGCAAGGTGATCGCCTCGGGGTATAATCGCAGGGCGTCGACGCAGACGGCGATCTCGCATGCGGAGACCTATGCGATCGATCGGGCATGCAAGAAATTTCACAGTTGGCGGCTGCCGGAATGCGATCTGTATGTGACGTTGGAGCCCTGTCCGATGTGTATGGGGGCGGCATTGAACGCCAGGGTGCGCAAGATCTATTTCGGGGCGTACGAGCAGAAAGGCAGGTCGATGACCGAGGAGCTGGCAAAGAGCAATCTTCTCAATCACACATTGGAGATCGAGGGCGGGGTATTGGAAGAGGAGTGTTCGGCGATACTTTCCGGGTTTTTCCGCACTATGCGGGCGCGCACGAAGGCTGAAAAAGGAGAGGAGGCGGACGGCTGAAAAGAAGGCGGGAGCATCTTTTTTTGTAAAAGTGCAAATGTTCGGGCAAATCGATTGACTAATCGAGGGAAAAGCCGTACAATAATATATGTCGGTACCGTGTCGGGGAAAACCGAACGGGAAGACGGATCGGACGGAGCGAGTGAACGTTTCGTTTCGGAACAGGGGGTAGGCAAAAAGGGAAATTCTGCCCGGCTTTCGAAAACTGAAAAGCCGTTTCTTGCGTTATTTCGAGAAAAATGATGCGGCGATGCCGCACAGACATAGCGTTTTTTATTCGGAGGTACACATGATAACACACGGCAACGAGATCAAGATCTTTGCAGGGAATTCCAACCGTCCTTTGGCGGAAGCGATCGCGAAGAAGCTGAACACAGAGCTTGGCGGCGCGGAAGTGGGATGTTTTTCGGACGGTGAGACGTCGGTGCATATCGACGAAACGGTCCGCGGCAGGGATCTTTTTATTATCCAGAGCACGTCGGCACCGGTCAACGACAATCTGATGGAATTGCTCATACTGATCGATGCGGCGCGGCGCGCGAGTGCCGGCCGTATAACGGCGGTCATGCCTTATTTTGGGTATGCGCGTCAAGACAGGAAAGCGCGTTCGCGCGATCCGATCACGGCGAAGCTTGTTGCCGATCTTATCACGGCGGCGGGTGCGGACCGCGTTTTGACGATGGATCTGCACGCGGCGCAGATCCAGGGATTTTTCAATATTCCGCTCGATCATCTGTTGGGCGGGCCGACCATTTACAATTATTTCCGCAAAAAGAATATTATAGACGAAAACTTTGTTGTCGTATCGCCTGACATCGGTTCGGTGACGCGTGCAAGGAACGTGGCGATGAAACTGAACTGTCAGATGGCGATCATAGACAAGCGCCGTCCGAAGGCGAACGTGATGGAAGTCATGAATATCATCGGCGACATCGAGGGCAAGAAATGCCTGATGGTGGACGATATGATCGACACGGCGGGCACGATTTGCCAGGGAGCGCAGGCGCTGATCGACAACGGGGCGAAAGAGGTATATGCGGGGTGCACGCATGCGGTATTCAGCGGCCCTGCGATGGAGCGGCTGGAAAAGGCGCCGATCAAGGAGCTTGTGGTGCTGGACACGATCGCGCTTCCTCCCGAAAAGAAACTGGATAAAATTTCGGTGATTTCCGTTGCGGACATTTTTGCGGCGGCGATCGAGAACGTTTATCTGGACAAACCCATGTCCAAGATCTACGACTGACAAATTGTTTGCGCGCCGCGTTTTGCGGCGCGCGATGTGTTATAATGCAGGCGAAAGGCGCCGAAAAGCAACAAATCACAGATGATTTTGCCGCGTTTTGAAGAAAACGCGGCGTTCGCGCGTTGAGAAAAAGGAGATTTTTGCGGCAAAAAGCCGCGGGACGGTAAAAAGGTATGTATTTGATCGTAGGGCTCGGAAATCCCGAAAAGAAGTATGAGACGACATTTCACAACATGGGTTTTCTTGCCGTAGGCGAAGCGGCGGAAAAGCTGGGCGTAAAGTTCAAGAAAAAGGAATGCGAGGCATCTGTTGCGGAGGCGTTCATAAACGGGGAGAAAGTCATTCTTGCGCGGCCGGTAACGTATATGAACGCGAGCGGGAGAGCGGTGAAGCAGCTGATGACGAAGTATAAAATTCTGCCCGAGAATCTTTTGGTGATCTATGACGATTTTGATCTTCCCAAGGGCAAACTGCGCATCCGTGCGTCGGGCAGTGCGGGCACGCATAACGGGATGCGCAGCATTATCGGCGAGATCGGCACGTCCGAGTTTCCGCGCATCCGTATCGGGATCAAAGACGCGGAAGTGAACATACCGATCATCAATTATGTGCTGGCGCAGATCCGCAAGGAAGATTATCCTCTGTTTGCGGATGCCTGCGGCAATGCCGCGGACGCGGCGATCCGTTTTGCGCGGGGCGAGGGCATCGAGCACGTCATGAGCGCATACAACGGCAACTGACGGAAAAGGAGCGGGGAGGCGAAGGTATGCCGCAGAATTTTTATCAACCGAACGATCTGGGCGGCGAGTTTGAAGAACTTGCGCGCGATCTCCGCCGGGGTACGCCGACGGCGGTTTTCGGCGCGTCGCAGCCGTTGAAAGCTTTGCTTGCCGCGAGCTGTGTTTTCGGCCGTGCGGTCTATGTGGCGGACAACGCGCAGGCCGCGGCGCGCGTGGCGGGAGAGATTGCGGGTTTTTCGAAAGAAGAGCCCGCGCTTTTGTGCGCGAAAGACGAAGTGTTGCTCTACAAAGATGCCGTATCCAAAGATGCGCTGTACCGCCGTCTGGAAGCGCTTTGGAAGGTGCAAAACGGCGCGCGCGTCGTTGTTTGCGACGTAGAGAGCCTGATGCAGCTGTTCCCGAAAAAAATACGCAGTCTTTCTCTGCGGGAGGGGCAGGAGGCGGATTTTTCCGCGCTGGCTTCCGACCTTGTATCGCTCGGATACACGCGCACGGCGGCGGTGGAGAGCAAGGGGCAGTTTGCGCTGCGCGGGGATATCCTGGATATTTTCCCGGTCGGATCGCAAAACCCGGTGCGCGTGGATTTTTTCGGAGATGAAGTCGAAAAGATCAAACCTTACAATTTTCTGACGGGCGAGCGGCTGGCGCAGGCGCAAGCTTTGGACATCGTGGCGGCGACGGACGTGTACATCGAGCCGGGCGAAGAGCGCACCGTCCGCGACGCGCTGTTCGGCGAGCTGTCGTCTTTCAAAGACGCGGGGGCGTATGAACGCGCGCAGACGATCGCGGGCGATATTTCCGCGAAGCTGGAAAGCGGGCTTCCGTTCGGCGGCGCGTCCTATCTGCTGCCGCTCCTTTCAAACGCGACGGATTTTTGCACCTTTTTCGGCGACGCGCTGTATATTTTTGACGAAAGCAAACTGATCGCGGACAAAGCGGACGCCCTTTACAAAGAGCACGAAGAGCGGTATTACGGTTTGCGGCGGGGCGGCGAGGTATTTTCTTTTTGTAAGGCGCAGTATCTGGGGAAAGAGGCGCTTTATGCGGCGTTCGGCAAAGTGAGGGCGGCGGCGTTTCAGACGTTTGCCTCGTCGGTGAAATTTTTCGAGCCGCTGAAAGTGTACAACATGCACTCTTCGCCGGTAGGGAAATATCTGAACAGTTTTCAGAATCTTGTCAACGACGTCAAGAGCTGGCGGGCGAACAAATACAGGATACTTTTGTATTGCGGCACGTCGGCGCGAGCCGAAAAGATGAATGCGCTTTTGGCGGACGAATATCTTTCGGCCGTGCCTTGTCCTTCGCGGCTTTCGGAATTGAGCGGGATATGCGTTTTAGGCGAGGAGCTGGAGAACGGACTGATTCTGCACGGGCAGAAACTGGTCGTGATCGGGACGGGGGAGCTGTACACGAAAGCGGCGTCGAAAAAGCGCATCCGCCGCAAGAGGAACGATATGTTCACGTCGCCCGAGGTCGGGGATTATGCCGTGCACGAAACGCACGGGGTAGGCCGCATCACGGGCACGAAGAAGATAGAAACGACGGACGGGACGAAGGAATACATTGCTTTGGAATACCGCGGCGGGGACGTGCTGTACGTGCCCGTCGAGCAGATGGATATTCTTTCGCGGTACATGGGGGAAGGGGAGCCCTCCCTTTCCAAGATCGGCGGAGCGGAATTCGAAAAGGTAAAGCAGCGGGTAAAAGCGTCGCTCAAAGCGATGGCGTTCGATTTAAAAAAACTGTATGCGGAGCGGTCGGAGAAGCGCGGTTATGTATTTTCGCCGTACGAAGAGGAAATGGACGAATTCGGTGCGGCTTTCGAATACGAAGAGACGCCCGATCAGGCGGCGTCCGTGGAGGAGATCCTCTCGGATATGTGTTCGCCGAAGGTCATGGATCGGCTTTTGTGCGGCGACGTCGGGTACGGGAAGACGGAAGTGGCGTTTCGTGCGGCGTATCTTTGCGCGCTGAACGGAAAGCAGACGGCGCTGATGTGTCCGAACACCATTCTCTGCCAGCAGCATTATGAAACGGCAAAGAAGCGTTTTGCGGCATTCGGCGTGAATGTGGAAGTGATCAACCGTTTCAAGAGCGCGCGGGAGCAGGAAGAGACTTTGGCGCGGCTGACGGCGGGCAAGACGGATATTATCATAGGCACGCACAGGCTGTTGTCCTCGGACGTAAAGTTCAAGGATCTGGGCTTGCTGATCTTGGACGAAGAGCAGCGGTTCGGCGTGGAGCACAAAGAAAAGATCAAGAATATGAAGAGCGATGTCGATTGTCTGACCATGACGGCGACGCCCATACCGCGCACGTTGCACATGTCGCTGTCGGGCATACGCGATATCAGTACGATCGATACGCCGCCGACCAATCGGCTGCCCGTGCAGACGTACGTGGTGGAGGAAACGGAAACGCTGATCCGCGATGCCTGCGTGCGCGAGCTTGCGCGCGGCGGGCAGGTGTTTATCCTGTACAATCGGGTGGAGAGCATCTATTCGTTTGCGGCGAAGATCGAGCAGATCGTGCCGGAGGGCAGGATCTGCGTGGCGCACGGCCGTATGGACAAAACGGTGCTGGAAAACGGGATCATGAAATTTTACCGCGGCGAAACGAACGTGCTGGTTTCGACGACGATCATCGAAAACGGCATAGATCTGCCCAAGGCAAACACGCTGATCGTGATCGATGCCGACAGACTGGGCATTTCGCAGCTTTACCAGCTGCGCGGCAGAGTGGGGCGAGGTTCGGTGCTGGCGCACGCGTATTTTACTTTCAAGCCCGAGAAGGTGATGACGGAAACGGCGGCGAAGCGGTTGCAGGCGATCATGGAGTTTACGGAGCTGGGCAGCGGGTTCAAGATCGCGATGCGCGATTTGGAGATCCGCGGGGCAGGCAGCGTGCTGGGACGCGAACAGCACGGGCACATGGACAAAGTGGGCTACGAGCTGTATGCGAAACTTTTGAAGGAAGAGCTGACGGGGGAGGAGCAGTCGGTGGCGGAACTGGACGTGCGCGCGGCGGCGTATATTCCCGAAAAATACATCGAGGCGAGCGCGTCGCGTCTGGATTGTTACAAGCAGATCGCGGAGATACGGAGCGTGGCGGATTACAAGCGCGTGTGCCTTTCGATGGAAGAAAACTACGGGCCGATCCCGCCGGAAGTTCTCAATTTGCTGGTGATCGCGGTGCTCAAATCGTATGCGGCGAAGTTCAATATGCGCAAGATCTCGGTCAGCGGCAAGGGCGGAAGGCGGGAGCTTCCTTCGGTCAACGCGCTGGCGGACGGAAGGGTGGCGTCTGCGCTCGAACATTTCCGTGCGCAGACGCGGCTGGAGATGTCGAAATGTCCCGCGATCGAGTTTGCGGGCGGCGGGGACGCGCAGAAAGTGATGTTGGCGATGACGAAATTTCTCAAATTTGCGGAAAATTCGGCGGCGGTGTGAGCGTTTGTAAATTTTTCAAGAAATTCACCGTATTTTCTTGGAAATACGATTGCTTTTCCGCGTAAAATACGGTATAATTATCTATATTGCGACTCTAATAAAAAGGAACCCGGAGCAAAGTCAATGATGAAGAAAAAGATGACAAAAATTCTCTGTCTTGTATTGGCGGCGGTTTTTGCGCTCGGAATGTTTTCGGCGTGCGATCTGATCGTGGTCAACAACAAGCGGGATATGGAGCAGGTAGTAGCGGAAGTAAACGTCGGGAACGATGCGGAAGCGTTGGAAAAGACGCTGGCAGTTCTCGGGGAAACGCTTTCGGACGATACCGAAGCGCAGTTGGGCAAGATCCTTGCCACGGACGAGATCTACAAGCGCGATCTCGTGGCGTATTTTTTGAGTTACGGATACAATTATTATTCGAGCAGCGGTTCGTATGCTTCCGCGTTTGCGTCGGTAATGAACGATCTCGTAAACCGCAAATTGCAGTCACAGTTTGCGACGGTTTATTATCTGAACGCGGGAACGGTACGCATTGACCGCGACAGCGTGGACAATAAGAAAGGATATACGGAAGAATCGGGCACGGACGCGTTGGTTTTGGACAAAACGATCACGGCGGACGGATATCTGGCGGCGATCGAGGGCAAGACGGGAGACGAAGCGGCGATTGCCGGACTCGAATATTTCCTGACGGAAGACGAGATCAACTATGCGCATTATATTGTCATGAGTTCCGTCAACAGCGCGATCGACTCGTTTGAAAAGGAGCAGATCAAGGCCGAGGAAGAAGATACGTCGTCGGATACGGAGACCAGAACGGTTCCCACGGGTGCGAACGAGCTTCCCGCCATGTATTATCCGTCGGTGGAGAAAGACGGGAAAAAGGTCATCGATTATGACATTTATACCGGATCGAACAACGTATCCGATTGCGGCGAATACGAGAAAGTGGAAGGCTCCACGAAGTATTACCGTACGAGGGCGTATGCGCAGTTTATTTCGAGGTTGCGTCAGAACTATCTGATCGGTGAAGACGAAAAAGACGTATCGGATATCAAAGCGCTTTCCTATTACAACGTCGAGCTGAAAACGCAGATGGAGCAGCTGCTCATCAACAAGTTTGCGGCGACGTTGAACCTGAAGGCGGCGGAGAGCATTACGCAGGACATCATCGAGAGCGCGTACGAAACGCAGATTTTGGCGCAAAAGGAATCTTCCAAGACGGTATCGTCTTATACGACGACGATGGACAGCGTTTCGGATACCTCGTTCATCGTTTACTCGCCGGAGGGCAGAACGTACGGATTCGTATATAACATTCTGCTTCCTTTCAGCACGAATCAGTCGAAGGTATTGGACGAAGTCGGAAACCGTTATACGGCGGGCACGAAAGAGTATTATGCGGCGCGCAACACGAACAGCGCTTTGCTGAAGGCAGTGGAAGCGAAGGATCAGCGCGAGTCGTGGTTTAACGGTTCGACGGATTACAGCTATGAGGCGACGGGCGACGGGTACTATAAAAACGCTTACAACAGCGCGGAAAACAAGACGAATTATCTCTTCTTTGAAGACAGTTTTGTGACGGATCCGAACGGGAAGATCGATCGTTATGCGGGCAAATATCCGTTTAACGGCACGGCAGTCAAGCAGGAAGACGACACCTACAAACTTACCTATAACAAACTGAAAATCGATGAGTTTATCGATGAAATGGAATCGTATATCGGTTTTGTTTCGGGCGAGACCGCGACGGGCGGATACCTGGCGAGAGACACTTCCGGAGATGTGAAATGGACATGGGACGGATCGAACGGCGATACTTTCTATTCTGTGACGGCGGCAGACTTCCCGAAAGACGAAAACGGCAAGATCGACCAAAGCGCGAACATTTATTATAAAGGCACGGTGAGCGGCGTATATAATGTTTCGAACGCTTATACGCTGGTGGAAGACGAAGCTTCCTACAAAGCGATCTCTGCAGTCAACGAGCTCATGTTCGCTTATTCTACGGATACGGGATGCCTGAACAAGTATTACGGGTATTCGATCGATTCGGAGAAAGAATCCACGAGCTATGTCGCGGAGTTTGAATTTGCGGCACAGGCAGCGGTCAAAGAGGGCGTCGGCACATATTATGTGGTTGCGACCGATTACGGCTGGCACATCATTTATGTATCGTTTGTCTATGACGGCGGCGAAGTGTTCGAAGACGGATTTGTTGACGCGAACCGCAACGAAGAAGGAACTTTCTCGTACTATTTCTATCAGGCGAAAAAGAACGATATCGTGTCCGATTACACGAGCAGCAAACAGACGCAGATCAACGCGCAGCTCAACAACGATTCGGTCGTGACGTTGTATGAGAAGAGGTATTCCGATCTGACTTCCATTGCATAACGATCGCATGACAAAAAAGGGTCTCTCCCGCTTGAGCGGGAGAGGCTTTTTGCTTCAAACGTTATGGCGGCGCCGCGCGTAAAAAAATTTACGCGCGGCGCCGCCTTTCAAGAAAATCTGCTTTATTTTTAATAGAATGTTCGGAAGAAGGTATTTGCTCTGTTTTTATAGGACATTCGGAAAACGAAATTGCGTTATTTTTAATCGACGGTCGCAGGAAGGAACTTGCACTGTTTTTTACAGAATATTCAGAGAAACAAAAAAGCGTCCTGAAATTTTCAGGACGCTTTTTTGCCTTAAAAAGGCAATGGAGCAAGAGACGGGAATCGAACCCGCGGGAACCAGCTTGGGAAGCTGGCGCCATACCATTAGGCGACTCTTGCGCTTCGTAACGATATAATTATACAATATCTCGGCGATTTTTGCAATCGAATTGAAGGGGATTTCAGAAAAAACCGTTTAAAATCGCGGATTTTTTTGGGAACGGCCTTGCGCGCCGCAGGGGGAGCGCAACCATCGGGGATTGCCAAGGAAAAGGGCAAAGAAAGGGCACGGGCATGGCGCGCGTGCAAATTTTCGATGTGTTTTGAAACGGATCACCGCCAAAAAAGGCGCCGCCCGAAAACGGGCGGCGCAGTCGTTTATTCACGGAAAAGTTTTGGCATCAGGTCTTTGCCTTCGGCGACAAAAATGCCTGTTTTTTCGGCGCTTTGCTCGTCGTAAGAAACCGCTCCGCAATTCAAATCCCGATTGCTTGCATAGAGAAGATAGGGCACGGGGTCGGAAACGTGCGTGCGGACGGAAATGGGCGTCGGGTGGTCGGGACAGATCAGCATTTTGAAATCTTCGCCTGCGGCCGAAAGTTTTTCCGCGATGGGCCGCACGACTTTTTCGTCGATCTGTTCTATGGAATAAATTTTGTGTGCGATGTCGCCCTGATGCCCGCATTCGTCCGGGGCTTCCATATGGATGTAGACGTAGTCAAGGCCGTCGGCGAGAGCGTCGAGGGCAGCTTGCGCTTTGCCCGAAAAATTGGTGTCATAGTTCCCGGTCGCGCCTTCGACTTCGATGATCCGCATGCCTGCGAGGATCCCGATGCCTTTGACGAGGTCAACGGCTGAAATGACGCCGCCTTTCTTACCGAACTTTTTTTCAAAGTTATCCAGTTTGGGTTTTGTGCCTTCGCCCCAGAACCAAACGGAATTGGCGGGATTTTTTCCTGCGGCGACGCGCGCGAGGTTGATCGGGTGATTTTTTAAAAGCTCGGCGGATCTTTTCATGATATCGAGATAAGCCTCGGCCAAAGGGCCTTGCGGCAGATGGCCGCGGACGGGCTTGCCGGTAATGTCGTGCGGGGGAGTCAATTCATGGCCGATGACGCCTCGGTCTGCGACCAGACAATGCCGATAGCTGACGCCTGCATAGAGGGTAAAGCGGTCGTTGTCGAAATGCCGTTTTAAGAACGAGATCAGCTCCTGCGCTTCCTGTGTGGAAATTTCGCCCGCGCTGTAATCGAGCATGGTTTTGTCTTCGTAATTTTCCTCGTCGGAAAGGGTAACGAGATTGCAGCGGAGGGTGACGTCCGTGTCTTTGAGACGGATGCCGATCGACACCGCTTCCAGGGGGGAGCGGCCCGTATAACAGTCGCGCGGGTCGTATCCCATGACGGATAAATTGGCGACATCGCTGCCCGGTTTGAATCCTGTCGGAACGGTTCTGCAAAGGCCGACTTCGCTATGGCGGGCAAGGCTGTCGATGAACGGCTTTTTCGCGGCCTGGAGAGGTGTTTTGCCGTCGAGTTCTTTTAACGCGTAATCGGCCATTCCGTCGCCGAGAACAACAATATATTTCATAATCAGTGCCTCATGTATGCGGACAAAGCCGCAAAAACTATTTTGTCAGATCCCAGTCGACGGGGGCGATCCCGTGAGCCGAGAGAAAATTGTTTGCTTTGGAAAAATGTCTGCAGCCGAAGAATCCGTTGTAAGCGGAAAGAGGGGATGGATGCGCGCACTCGAGGATCAGGTGTTTGTTTTGATCGATGAGCGATTTTTTGGAGCGCGCGTTACCGCCCCAGAGGATAAAAACGGCGTGTTCGCGCTTTTGCGAAATGAGTGAGATGACGCTGTCGGTAAACCAGGTCCAGCCGCAGTTTTTGTGCGAATTGGCCATGTGCGCGCGCACCGTCAGGGCGGTATTGAGGAGAAGGACGCCCTGTTTTGCCCATTTCGTGAGATTGCCCGATTTCGGTATTCCGCAACCCAAGTCGTCGTGAAGCTCTTTGTAAATGTTCACGAGGGAGGGCGGAGGTTCGATTCCGTCCTGCACGGAAAAGCAAAGCCCGTGCGCCTGTCCTTCGTTGTGGTAAGGATCTTGACCGAGCAGGACGACCTTCACGTTATCCAAAGGGGTATATTTAAAACAGTTGAAGATATCGTACATGTCAGGGTAGACGATATGATGCGAATATTCCTGTTTTAAAAATTCGCGGATCTTTAAGTAATGTTCATCGGAGAACAAAGGGGCGAGGGCTTCGTCCCAACCTCCGCCGAGTTTTATCATGAATGTTTGACCTCAAATTTATTTTCTTCGCGGGCAACGGCTTCTTCCGGCAGGGAAAGGAGAAGATCGCGGTAAGCGGCAAGCTCTTTTTTGGCGCCGGCAAGGTCATGGCTTCGGTAATTGCCGCATTCGATTTTTTTGGCGCCGGGAACGGCGCCCATGGCAAGAGCAGCATCGACGGCGCTTATCAGGCATCTGAGCGCGTCCCGAACGCCCGTATTCACGGTAAGCAAATAAAATCCCGTGCGGCAGCCCATCGGCCCGAAATAGACAATATTTTCCTTATTTTCGCCGTTTCGCAGAGCGGTCGCGAGCATGTGCTCGATCGTATGCAGGGCGGCAGGAGAAATGTAGTCGCCGCAGTTGGGTTTTTTGAAACGCAGATCGAATGTAGAGACGCCCTGGCTGCAGCCGGAAAAGTAGAACCCGGGCAAAAGGCGGTTATGATCTTTTTGAAAAGAGGGGATCTTATCCACGGGATATCTCCTTGAATATTTCTTTCATGCGAAAAGCGAGGTTTTTAAGGGCGGCAGAGCAGTTGACGGCGTATTCGTTGGGACTGTTCTCTCCGGCGTTGTCGGAAATGGCTTTGAACATAAAGCACGGGACGCCTGCCGTCCAGGCAACGTGAGCGACGGCGGCCCCCTCCATTTCGCGCACATTGGCGCCAAGTTCTTGCAGGAGTGCGTCGTCCTGATTGCCGCAGGCAAATCTGTCCGCGGTGGCAACGCAGCCCTTTTTGAAAGTATTTTCGCGGCTTTCGAGCAGAAAGTGCGGCGAAGTGCGCTCGTCGTGCGTGCCCACGGGAGTGCCGTTGATCGCGCTCAGGTCAAAGTCGAGTTCCGCAGCGCGTTCGATTTGCAAGACGTCGCCGATCTTGGCGTTTTCACCAATGCCGCCGGCCACGCCGAAATTGAGAAGGGTGTCGGCACCCAAAGTCAGTGCGAGCATGGCGGAAGCGGCGGCGTTGTCCTTGCCGATGCCGGAAAGGACGAGCAAAAAAGGCGTTCCTTCAAAATCTCCTTGAAAAATTTCTTTTCCGAATCTGCCGAAATTTTGCGTGACATTGCTTTGGGAAAGCAATGCGTCCGCCTCTTTTTTCATAGCGACAACGATGCCCAGCATAGAAAATGCTCCTTTGTTTTTTCACAGATATTTTACCACAAAACGCCGCGGATTTGCAAATTATCCATGCAAAAAAATGAAAGATTGCAAAGATTTTTATAAAAAAAGGTGTTGAGAGCGCAAAGAAAAGAGTAAAGCAAATAACTTTACAATCGGGTGGCTATATGGTATAATGAAGAGGAAAGAATCAAAGAGCGGATCGGGGATGAAGTACGTATTTTTTGACATCGAATGCGCGTGCGTATATAAAAATGTTGCGAAAATCTGTGTTTTCGGGTATTGCGTTTGCGATGAACAATTTCATATCCTGCAGAAGGAGGACATTCTGATCAACCCGAACGGAAAGTTTCATCTGACCGATCGGGGCGGCGAAGGGATCGTGCTCCCGTACGATTATGACGATTTTAAAAAATACCCCGATTTCAAGGCGTTTTATCCGAAGATCAAGGCGCTTTTGGAAGATCCCGATTGTCTGGTGTTCGGGCATGCGGCGATCAACGATGTGAAATACTTATGCCTGGAAACGAGGCGGTACAAATTGCCGTCGTTTGCATTCCGCTTTGCGGATACGCAGGTTTTGTATATGGCGATGACGGAGACATATGACCGTCAGGCGGGGTTGGAAGCGCTTACGCAGATTTTTGAAATCGATTATACGCCGCATTGTGCGGCGGACGATGCGTATGCGACCATGCGCATCGCGCAGGAAATGTGCGAAAAAGACGGTTGTTCTTTGGGGGAGCTGCTGGAAAAATACAGCATACGTCTCGGAAAGATTGAAAATTATCAATTCAACAACTGTTCCTCCAACCGCCGAAGCGAGTATCTTCGGGCGCGGAGCAAGGAGAAACGCGAGCGCGGGGAAAAGCGTGCCAAATTCAATGATTTTGTCTACGGGTATCGGGTGAGGCCGCAGACGGACGATTTTAAGGGAATGCGTTTCAGTTTTTCGCGCAGCATCGAAGAGGAGCTTCCTCTTGCGAAACGTTTGGTCAAGGAGATCGTCCGCAGGGGCGGGAAATATTCTCTGAAGCTGTCGGCGTGCAACGCGTTTGTGGAGCGTGAGGGGGATGACAGCGTGCGCAGGGACGCCGCTCATAAACTTCGTCAGGAAGGGAAAATTTCGGAAATTTTCACTTTGTCGGAGTTTGAAAATAAATTTATGAGTGCAGAACAATGAACGATTATTTTCGCAGAATGCAAGCGCAGTTGTCCGACTTTGCGGAATACGAGGCTTGCCTGCATCGTCCGCCCTTTAAGGGGATCCGTGTAAATACGCTGAAAATTTCGGTGGAAGAATTTCGCAAGAACTCTCCGTTTGCGCTTCGTGAAGTGCCCTGGGAGGCGTGCGGATTTCGCATCGAGGAAGAAAAGCCCGGCAAGACTCCGTACCATGATGCGGGGCTTTTTTATGTGCAGGAGCC
>CALVMA010000038.1 GCA_944341655.1 uncultured Clostridia bacterium
GTACTGCGCGGCGGCATACCCCTCCTCCGCGGATTTTTTATCCCATTCGAACGCTTTTACAACGTCTTTTGCCACGCCATTGCCGTTTTTATAGCAAACGCCGAGATTATACTGCGCGGCGGCATACCCCTGCTCCGCAGACTTTTTAACCCATTCGACCGCTTTTACAACGTCTTTGGTCACGCCATCGCCGTTTCCATAGCAAACACCGAGGTTATTCTGCGCGGCGGCAACCCCCTGCTCCGCAGCTTTTTTATACCATTCGACCGCTTTGGCATAATCTTTGGCTACGCCATCGCCGTTTTCATAGCAAATACCGAGGTTATTCTGCGCGAAGGCATACCCCTGCTCCGCGGATTTTTTATACCATTCGAACGCTTTAACATAGTCCTTGCTTACGCCCGCACCGTTATAATAACAAAAACCGAGTGCATTTTGGCCGCGCGCGTGCCCCTGCTCCGCCGATTTTTTAACCCATTCGAACGACTTGGCATCGTCTTTGGGTACGCCATCGCCGTTAAAATACCGTATTCCGAGCAAACACTGCGCTTCCGCATCGCCCGATGCGGCGCGCGCCTGCAGATCCTGCATTTCCCGTTCCAGTTCTTTCTGCGCGCCTTCGCATAACTGCCGCGCCGTTTCGGAACCTTTTTCCGCCGACCGTTTGTACCAGACAAGCGCCTCGGGAAGATCTTTTTCCACTCCCTGTCCGTTCTGATAAAAATATGCCAACCGCCATTGCGCCTCCGCATCGCCGTTCCATGCGGCATAACGGTACCAACGAAACGCTTCGGCATAATCCTGCTTTACGCCGCGGCCGAAATCGTAGGCGATCCCCAGCCACTTCTGCGCTTCCGCATCGTCCTGCTCCGCTTTTTTGCGAAGTTCCTTTATTTCCTGCGGCTCCTCCGCACGCTCTTTTGCGATCTCCGCCGCGCTTGCCGCCGTACGCTCTTGCGCGCCGCCTTTCGCTTCCGCGGCCTTTTGCGCCGACAGCGCCGCCCTCTCCCCCGCAAGCGCTTCCCGCGCCTTTGCAAGTTCTTCCCTCTCCTTTGCAAGCGCTTCCCGCATCTTCGCAAGTTCTTCGCGCTCTTTCGCCAACGCGTCCGCCTGCGGTTCGGGCTTTGTCGCCTGTTGCACGGGCTTTGCCTGCGGTTCGGGCTGTTTGCTTTTTTTCAAGGACTGTTCCAACAAGCCCAAACGGGTCTTTGTCCTTTGGACGAGCTCGGGATGGACATAGGGACCCTCTTTGGAAAGGTCGATGATTTTTTTATACCACTGCGCGGCTGTTGCCTCGTCGCGTTCCACGCCGATGCCGTAGTCGTACATGCGGGCGATTTTTTCCATGGCTTCCGGCTCTCTCTGCGCCGCCGCTTTGAGGAACCAGTTCATCGCCTCGGCATAATCTTTCTTGACGACAAGCCCGTCATAATAGGCAAGGCCGAGCGCAAGCTGCCCTAACGGTTCGCCGCCCTCGGCGGCTTCCCGATAAAGTTTTACTGCCCGCTCCCGATTTTGAAAAACACCGATGCCCTTGCCGTAGCATTTTCCCAAACCGACTTTTGCGGGAAGATAGCCCTGCTCCGCCGCCTTTTTAAACCATTCGAACGCCTTTCTGTCGTTCTGTTTGCAATAAAACGTTCCTGTCAAGTACGCATCGCCTACCTGATACTGCGCTTGCGCATCCCCCGCTTTCGCACGTTTTTCCAGGTCCTTGAACATTCCCTTGTACATATCCATATTCTCTCACTCCCCCGCACGGCAGGCTCAGAACAAAGGACGGATGCGGAACTCTTTGAACGCCGCATCGATAAAATCTTTGTTGAAAATTCGGTAGTCCATCAGGTATTTCACGACGACGTCGCGCGCATCCGCAAAATCATAATATGCGCCGCATACGCGCATAAGTGTCTCGAAATCCTCCTTGCGGAGCGCCAGCTGCAACCCGAGCTTGTACAAAAGCACCTTTTCGGGAATAAACCAGCCGCGCAGCGTCTTTTTCCAGACCTCTTGCGTGATCCCAAGTTTTTCGGGCATCGCTTCGGGCTTTTCGCCGTATTTGACCACGATCCCTTCCAACAGCTTCCCGTGCAGCGCACGCACCCCGAAAAACGCCTTGAAACGCATCTTCCAGGGAGATACGCGCACCGAAAAGGTGAAATTGTTGTCTACATACCGCTCCTTGCATTCTTCCAGCACTTTCTCCCGCTGCGGCTGATAATAGATCTTGCGCACTTCGTTCGTCGCAACTTCCCCCTCTTCGATCCTGTTGCGGTTTTTCAGCACCATCGAAATCGTCACCGACTCGTAAGAAGGCAACGTGCTGATCGCGTCGTAATCTTCGTATTTTTTGCTGAAATATTCGTTCAGATCCTGTAAAAAGTTCTCGCTCATACGATAACCCCGCCCTTTCTTTTTTGCTCTGCTATTATTATACATTTTTTCGCCGAAATTTCAATGTATTTTAAACACCGTGAAAAATTTTTTTTAAATTGTCTGAAAAACATTCACAAATTATGAAAATTTTGTTGCCATTTTTCTGTGAAAATGTTATAATGCCCTTGTAAATGTAAACACGGGAGGAATACGCTTACGAAACGCACAAGAATCGAAGAGATCGCATTGCTGATCGAAAAGAATGGGAAAATGAGCCTCGAAGAGCTCGCCGTACAATTCCCCGACGTTTCGGATATGACCTTGCGCCGAGATCTTTGGGAGTTGGAAAAAGAAAATAAAGTCATCCGCGTCCGCGGCGGCGCTATGTCCGTGCTCGAAGTGCAAAAACGTTCGGGCGAAGCATACGCACAAAAATCTACCATCAACACCGACGCGAAAAAAGTCATCGCCAAAAAAGCTGTTTCACTCATCGACGAGGGCGTCAGCATGTTCCTCGACGGCGGCACCACCGCCTTGCAGCTCGCCAAAGAACTGCCCGACAGACCTTGCCATATCTTTACCAACGGCATCGTCGTCGCCGAAGAACTCGCCCATAAAAAACAACCCGAAGTCGTGCTCGTCGGAGGCTCCCTCATCAAAGAGAACCTCTCCACCGCTTCCCCTTACACAAAAGTGTTTTTGGGAAACACAAACTTCGAGCTCGCCATTATCTCCGCTTCCGCCTTCTCCTTCGAACAGGGCTTCTCCTGTATCTCGCAGGTGGAATCCGACCTTTTGAAATTTATCCTCGCCCGCGCGAAAATGGTCTACATGATGCTCGATACCTCCAAGATCGGCAAAATCATGCCCTATACCTTCGCCGCTCCCGATAACATCGACGTGCTCATTACCGACGATAATTTCCCGCAGAACGTCAAAGAAAAATTCGAAGAAAAAAATATCGTCGTGATCTGAACCCGATCTCCGCTTTTCAGCGGAGATTTTTTTATGCAGCCGCTCTCTCCGACGCGGCGGTCTTAAAAAATTTTTAAGACCGCCGCGTCGGAGAGGTCGTTTTCTTTCCTCCTGTCTTTGGCGCGGGCGGAGCGGATCTCGCGCCTCGCGGCACGGGCGGAAACATTGCCCTTACAAAGCGCAGCCTCTCGCAAGGTTTCTTGCGAGAGGCTGCGCTTTTTTTCTGTCGATCGGCGGAGCCGCCCGCAAACGTTTGCGGGCGGCTCCGCCCTATCGGACACTGTCTATTTGTAAAAACGGTAATAACCGCACCTGTTCGGATGCTCGAGAAAAACCCCGCCGCCCGAAAAGAGGATCTTAAACGACTGGAAAATGTCGGCGCCCGCACAAAAAATGTTGTACAGGCCCGCCGCCGTCAGCATCCAGGAGCCGCTGAACACGCCCGCCAGCGTGAACCCGACGCCCAGCACCAAAAACGGCGCAAGGCTGCCCGCCATGTATCTGGCGGCGCACATCGGCGTTTCGCAGGCGCAATACGGGGTGAGATATTCGCGCATAAACCCGAAACGGATCCCCGCAAACGAACGGTTTGCCGCCGCCCAAAGCAACCCGTGCAAAAGTTCGTGCACGGGCACGGATACCACCAGCAAAACCGCCAAAACCAAAAAATCCCAGACCGCATAGCCCAGCAAAACGCGATACGCGGGCGCAAACAAAACGTATGCCGCAGCCCCGACCGCCGCAAAAGGCAATGCGCTCAATATCCCGAATACGTTCGCAGCCTTTATCCCGACCGTGCAGTCCTTTACGGCATATCCCTCTCGGGTGAACCGCTCGCAGGTGTCCGCAAACCGCACCGCCCGAAGCGATTCCGCCTCTTTCTCCCTTTTTTCCCTTTCTTCCCGCGCGCGGCGCCTTTCTTCCGCCCGCTCCGTCCGTCCGCTCTTCATTCGCACGGGAAATATCCTGCCGTCGAAAGATACCGCGCGCCCGTATCGGGCACGATCACCACGATCCGCTTCCCCGCATTCTGCGGCCGCTGCGCGATACGGATCGCCGCCCATACCGCCGCCCCCGCCGATATGCCCGTAAATACTCCGTCGCTGACCGCCAGCGTCCTGCCGATCTCGTACGCGTCTTCGTCCGATACGTCCACCACCTCGTCGATCAGCGAGGTGTCCAGAATCTGCGGCACAAACCCCGCTCCGATCCCCTGCAATCCGTGCGCTCCCGCTTTGCCGCCGCATAACACCGGCGAGCCCTGCGGCTCCACCGCCGCCGCATACAGCTTCGGATTCTTTTCCTTCAAATACCTGACCGTCCCCGTGAACGTTCCGCCCGTCCCTACGCCTGCCACAAATATGTCTGCCTTGCCTTCGCAATCCCGCCAGATCTCCGGCCCCGTACTCTCGTAATGCGAGCGCGCGTTCGCCTCGTTCACAAACTGGCCGCAGATCACGCTGTCCTCCGTCTCCCGATGCAGCCGCTCCGCTTCCTCGATCGCTCCGCTCATTCCCTTGCAACCATCCGTCAATACGATCTTCGCCCCGAACGCCGCCAACAGCTTCCGCCGCTCCTCGCTCATCGTCTCAGGCATCGTCAATACCAGCTTGTACCCGCGCACCGCACATACCGCCGCCAGCCCGATCCCCGTGTTCCCGCTCGTAGGCTCGATCAGTACCGTGTCCTTTTTGATCTTTCCGCTCTTCTCCAGCCCCTCCACGATCGCCAGCGCAGGACGGTCCTTCACGCTCCCCGTCGGATTGAAATACTCCAGCTTCGCCAATACTTCCGCCTTTAAACCGAACCGCCGTCCGATCCCGTTCAACCGCAAAAGCGGCGTGCCCCCGATCAGTTGCGTAATATTTTCGTATATCATTGCTTTCTCCTTTTTCCGCGGCTCCCCGCACGGGCC
Organism: uncultured Clostridia bacterium; assembly: GCA_944341655.1. Classification (GTDB taxonomy): domain Bacteria; phylum Bacillota; class Clostridia; order Christensenellales; family Borkfalkiaceae; genus Borkfalkia. The sequence goes on from CALVMA010000038.1 coordinate 5,267, forward strand.
ATTCCGCTCCTTCCACGGACTTCTTGCCCCGCGGCACGGGCATTTCGTCTGCCTTCTCGCATGCCCCTCCGCTGATACGCCCTCTCCGTGCCGCCGCGCTTTTCCCTGTCGGCCTCCGCCGATAAGTTTTTTCTTATTATATCCTTTTTTTTTGCGTTTGTAAACTCCGCACGCTCCCTTTTTGCGTTTAACGTGAAACTTGCGCCCCCTGTTTTTTCTTTGCGCCCCCCTCTTTTGATTTTAAAAAAATCCGCCGCCGCGCAAGAATTGCGCGGCGGCGGGCGATCGCATGCAACGCTCAAAAAACACTTTCTGCCTTTTTTGAACAAAGGGATCTTTTATTTTCAAAGGGTTCAATTTTTGTGGCTTTTGGCGCGGACATATGCGGCGATCGCGCCCGCGGCACCGAACAGGAGGACGGATGCCGCAAGCATCGCCGCCATGACGGGGATGCCGATATCCGTACCGAAAAAATTCAGGGAGAGAGTATATTGCTGCGCAAGGCTTTCCGCAAAGGGCGCGCCGAACAGATCGGAGATCTTTTCCAGTGTGCCGCGCATGAAAAAGTTGCGGAACATCCCCGCAGAGTAGCTTCCCGGGACGAACAGGGTAAAATACTGAATGCCCGCGGGGAACATCGAAACGGGCATGTACGCGCCGATAAAAAATCCGATCACCGTGCCGAGGATCACGTTCAGCCCCGTAAAAGCGCCCTCCGTTTTCAAAAACGCGACGACAAACACCAAAAGCGTTGCCGAAGAAAGCACGGACAAAACCAACGTTCCGAGCGCTCCGAATACGTCGGCCGCCGTCAAAAACCAGCTGCCCGACGCCGCGAGCCAGACCAGGCACACCGCAAACACCGCGAGCCCGATCACCAGCCCCGCCGCCACGACCGACAAAAAGTAAGCGGCCTGGGATAGCCAGCGCGGTACGGGCGACGCCAGAAGATCCGCGCAGATGCCGCGCTTGCGGTCCTGTACCATGATCCCGCAGGCACACAGCGGCACCGTGATGCAGGTGCTCGAAAGCACGCCCGCAAGCATCCAGCTGACGGTGAACGCGCGGATCTGCGCCTCGCCTCCTTCAAGCCCCGCCGCCTGCAGCGAGGATAAGATCCCGTCCGTCTGTATCCTGCCCAAAAACAAAATATACAAGCCCAGCACGATCAGCGGCGCCAGCAACGCGAAAAAAATATTCGCCTTGTCCTTCAAAAAGATCTCTAAATTGCGCAGCGTCTGCCGCGCGAGCATATACGTCATAAAGAGCCTCCTTGCGCCGATTTGCCCGTGACCGCCAAAAATACGTCGTCCATGCTCCCCTTGACAAATTCGAAATCCCGACACAGATCCCCGTTTTCCGCCAGAAACAGGCGCGCCCTTTCCGCTTCCGAAAACACGACGCTCACTCCGCCCGCCGCCAGCTCCGACGCCATGCCGCGCTCCGTTAAAGCCGCCGCCAGCTTTTCCGCATCTCCGTATAAATACAGAGAATTGCGCGAAAATTTGTTCTTTAACTCCACGGGCGTGCCCTCCGCCGCTACATTACCGCCGTCCAGGATCACCACATGGTCCGATCCGTCCGCCTCTTCCATG
>CALVMA010000039.1 GCA_944341655.1 uncultured Clostridia bacterium
TGCCTGTTGCCGTGGTACCCGTGGCAGTGTACGGGCAAAGATTACCACGACGTGACGATGGAAGAAAAGATCGAATCGCTGAAAACGTACAACCCGCACGGGGTGTGCGCATACAAGGCGGGCGGCGACATTGCCGACCATCAGAATGTGGCGATCCGCTTCAAAAACGGCAGCACGGCAGTTCATTCGCTCACCCTCGGCTGCATGAAGGCAGGGCGCAGCATCTTTATCAGCGGTACCCGCGGTGAGATCGAGGGAAAGGTGGAGGACGGATTCTTTTGCCTGCGCAAGTATGACAGAAAAACGTCCACATACACCGAACAGCGGTTTGATTTCAAAGACCGCAAGGGTGAAACGGGCGGTCACTTCGGCGGCGACCGCGGATTGGTCGCAGATTTTTGCGGCATTATGCTCGGCAGCAAGCCGTCTGTATCGTATACGTCCATTGAAAATTCGATCACGGGGCATTTGCTCGTTTATGCGGCAGATGAGTCGATGAAAAGCGACAGCCCCGTCGATCTGTAACGCGTCCGCCGGCGCGGGTAAATGTTTCTCTTATTCTCAATAACACGTTCGTAGTGTGGAAGGATGTTTCTCTGTTTTCAATTTGTAAAAATATAACAGGAGGGTATTTCAATGTTAAAACGTATTGGGGTAACTTGTATGGCAGTACTTATGGCTGCATCCGTCGCCTTTGGCGTGACGGCGTGCAACCGTGATGACGGTGAAGAGGCGGTCAACCCCGACATGATACAGTTGTACGTATCCAACTACGACGGCGGGTTCGGAACGCAGTGGCTGTATGATGCGGCAGACGCATTCGAAGAGGAATATGCGGATCATACGTTCGAAAACGGCAAAACGGGCGTACAGATTTTTATCGATCCGAACAGAGATAAGGGATATATGTTGAATTTTAACACGTCTCCCAACGAAATTTTCTTTACCGAAGAGGTTTCGTATTACGACAACGTAAGGAATGGCGATTTTTTGGATATCTCCGACGTTGTGCAAGAGGTATGCGAACAGGAAGGAGTCAGCCTGAAAAAAACGCATGAGGAAGGTTTGCTGTACAACGGCAAATATTATGCTCTTCCGCACTATGAAACCTTTGCCGGGCTTGTGTACGATAAGGACTTGTTCAACGATGAGCGCCTGTATATTGCCGAGGACGGAAGTTATACTAACGCGAGCGGCAATCTGTCTGCAGGACCTGACGGGGTGAAACCTTCGTATGACGATGGGTTGCCCGCCACGATGGAAGAATTTTTCGACCTTTGCGAGTATATGAAAACGGTCAAAACCATAACGCCGGTCACATTGACGGGGGAACATGCCCCGAAATATTCGGCGAACTTTGTAAGCAGTGCCGCTGCCGCTTATGACGGAAAGACGATCACGGAAGCACGCTATACGTTTGCAGCGGAGGATGTTGAGTATATTATGGATAATAGCGTTAAAGCGGATGATTCTTCCGTACTCGGCTATACCTATGAAACGGAAACGGCGGATAATATCACAAATGCGAATGGTTATCTGTTGCAGCGTACGCCCGGCAAATTGTACGGACTCGCCTTTTTGGAAAAGCTCTATGAAGGAGGATATTTCGATACGGAAGGCCTTAAAGGTACGACATCGCATTTGGCTTCGCAGGAGAATTTTGTCAACTCAAAATTCAAAAATGCTCCGATCGCCATGCTGATGGACGGCAACTGGTGGGAAAACGAAGCGACCAATAACGGCACGTTCACGCGCAGCGAACAGCTCTATCTGGATCAGGCTAAGAAAGAAAACCGCCACTTCGGTATCATGCCTATCCCTGCGAAGATCGACGAAAACGATACGAATACACATGGCGCCTCCGGCACTGCGCTTGATATATATAGTGCGTACGGTTTTATCAAAGCAAAAATCGATCCCGAAAAGATAGATGCGGCAAAAGCCTTTTTGAAGTTCTGCTATTCCGCAGAAAATCTGGAGGAATTCACCGAAACGACGGGTACGGCGCGCGCGATGATTTATAAAGTTTCGGACGCTACTTTGCAGAATATGACGACGTTTTCACAAGACGTGTGGAGCATGCACGATAGCGGCAACGTTGTTTCGCAAATCTCCGCAAATAAATTGTATTATGAAAACATGTCGGATTTTAACTATTTAAATCTTCTCGCGTACGGCGATTACACCTATCCGTGGACGGCGCTCACCGATGAAAACGGCGGACTTACGGCTGCGCAGTATTTTGTCGGCTGCTGGAACTGGACAGAGAACACGTGGAAGGAAGATTATTCTGCGTATATTTCGTGATCAACGTTTTGTAAAGGTCGGCGATACGTTTAAGACTTGGGGGTAAGTTATGGAAATAATAAAAAAAGGAAAATCTCTCGCTACATTTAACAGAAAAAGGAAGATATTTTATATTGCGTTGATCGCGTTGCCCGTGTTGCAGTTTTGCATCTTTTATTTAGGCGTGCACATCAACTCGATCTTGCTTGCCTTCAAGTCTTATACGCTGACCGATGGACAAAGCGGGCTTTATTCATATGTTTTTACAGGATTTGAAAATTTCGAGCAGGTTTTCCATAATTTTGCGACGGAAAGCTATCTTGTAAATGCGATATGGAACTCGGTTTTGGCGTTTCTTGTCGGATGGATCGGCTTTTGCGGCAGCCTACTGTTTTCTTATTACATAATGAAAAAGTGGCGGTTCGGAAAGCTGTTTCAGTTATTTCTGTTTCTTCCGTCGATCATATCGGAGATTGTTGTCGTATCGTTGTTCAAATATTTTACGGAAAACAACATTCCCGCCTTTATTGAAATGATAGGCGGAGAGGCAGTATCGGGTTTTGTTTATTCATCCGATCTCAATGTGCGCCTCATTTCGTTGTTGGTTTATTCTGTCTGGATCGGATTCGGCGCCAATATCCTGATTTTTAATGGCACGATGTCTGGCGTATCCGAATCCGTTTTAGAAGCGGCAAAGTTGGACGGCGTTCGTCCTTTGCGTGAATTCTTTTCGATCGTTTTGCCGATGATGTATCCTACGATTGTGACATTGGCGGTTGTGAACGTGGCGAATATCTTTACGAATCAGATGTACCTGTTCAGTTTTTACGGGGCTTCGGCGGAACGGAAATTATATACGATCGGGTATTATCTGTATTTGAATACGCAGGAAGCGGGCAACAGCGGGCTGAGCGAATACCCGTATCTTGCCGCTTTCGGTTTAGTCGTTTCCGCGGTCACCATTCCGCTGACAATAGGTTTCCGCAAAGTAATGAACAAGATCGGCGAACGGTTTGAGTGAGGTAGCGGCATGAATAACATTTTTGCCAAAGAAAGTAAATTGCGCAGCTGGCTGCGGCGGAAAACAAAAGCTGCAGAAAAGATGAATGTTTTTTCTTGGATCGTGTTCGCTTTTCTCGCGCTCTTGACGTTATCGTTTATCATTGTCTATTTGTGGGGGTTCATGACGTCGTTTAAGAGCATTTTGGAATTCGATACGATCGGGAACATTGTAGGCTTACCAGAGCAGTGGACGTTCGAAAATTTCATTTTTGTATTCGAAAATTTCCGTGTTAAACTTAACGGCACCACATTCTATCTGGAAGATATGATCCTCAATTCCCTGCTGTATGCCGTCGGTTGCGCGTTCATTCAGACGGCAGTACAGTGTATAGTGGCGTATCTTGCGGCAAAATTTCGTTTCAAATTCAGCAGCGTCATTTACTGGGTTGTCATCATTACCATGACTATTCCCGTCGTCGGCACGGATATCAGTACGATACAGATGTTGCAGAATATCGGACTGTATGACAGTATGATCGGCATGTTTGTATTGAAGTTCAACTTTCTCGGTGCATATTTTCTTGTTTTTTATGCAACGTTCCGCAGTTTGCCCGACGACTATGCTGGCGCGGCTTACGTTGACGGCGCGGGCGAGTTCGGCATCCTGATCCATATCATCCTGCCTATGGTAGCGAATATGTTCTTCACGATTTTTTTGCTGAACTTGATTATGTATTGGAACGATTACAGAACGCCGCTCCTGTACATTCCCAATCATCCTACGCTTTCAAACGGCATTCAGTGGCTGTCAACTTCACCGACGCAGGAGTTTTCGCATACGACGGTGCGCATCACATCCTGCATCATTATGGTCATCCCTATTCTTATTGTATTTATTATTTTCAAAGACCGCATTATGAATAAAGTATCTCTGGGAGGAATTAAGGAATGATGAAAAAGATTGGACGGACAAAATACGGGATAACGCTCCCGCTTATGTTCGTCATGGTTTGCCTGTGCGCGGCGCTCGTGCTGGGGTTTGCGCTTTCGGCGCAGAAAACCGTGCGCGCGGAATGCGGGAGCGAAGAACTGACGGCGTTTTTGGAAAGTGAGCATTTTGTCGGCGAGACAATTGCTTTGCCGAAGGCGCAGATCAAAGAGGGAAACGAAACGTATGAAACGGACGTTGCTCTCATCGCCCCCGACGGCCGTATGTATGCGGGCAATTCCGTAACGCTTACGGATTTCGGCAGCTATACATTACTTTATACGGCGAAAAACGGAGAAACCGATTCGCAGTACAAAGAGCCGTTCACGGTCAAACAATATTTATATACGGCTTCCGGAGAGCAGACCGAAATCGGGTTCGGTGCGGTTTCCTCGCTGACGGAGTATCCTGCGGAAGGCAGGAGCGGCATGGTCGTCGACATTGCCGAGAACGAAACGGTATACGCGAATACCGTCATCGACCTGAGCGATTATACGGCGGAGGACGACCTTTTCCGTGTATCTTTCCTGCCGCATACGCTGGGTACGGCAGACGCACAGTTTGTGTACATTACGTTCACCGACGTGCATGACAGCAGCAACACCCTCACCGTCGAACTTCGCTATTCGCCGGACGGGAACACGACGGAAACCTGCCGCGTGTTTGCAATGTTCTATGCATCGGGGCAGGGGAAACAGGGACTGGAATATATGCCCGCGGGCAACGGCGACTTTACCTATGACGGCAAAAGTTACAAACGCCACCAAAACGACGGGTACGGAGGAAAGGCTGCAGCTTCCATGCAGGGGTATAATCCTCTTACTATTACAATAAATGCGGAGGATGTCGGAACGACGGATATTATTTGCCGTTTTGACTATGAAACAAAGCGCTTTTATTACGGCGAGAATATACAGCAGGGCGTGAACCTTGCCAACGACCTCGACGATCCGAATTTGCAGTCAACACTCTGGCAGGGCTTTACGACGGGGGAATGCTATGTATCCGTTTCGGCGGGCAGTTATTCACAGTCGCATTGCCGTATGCTGTTTACGCATCTTGCGGGAATGTCGCTTGCGGAAAACGGAACGATCGCCGATACCGAAGCGCCGGTAATCACTGTGGACGATTCCGATCTTGCGGCGGCTGATTACGCCGTGATCGGCAAGCCGTTTGCCGTTCCTTCTGCGACCGCGCTTGACAGCTATGCCGGCGAGTGCCCCGTCGCGGTCAGAGTCTATACCTCTTACGGCACGAGCACGCAGGCGCTCGTAGCGGTGGAAAACGGCAGTTTTACGCCTACACAGATACGTGAATATACGATCGTTTATACCGCTGAGGACTATTCCGGGAACATTGCGGAAAAAACGTACACTTTTGAGGCGAAAGAGCGCACACCGGAAACGGATATGAAGGTATCGTACACAAAGCCTTCATCGCTTGCCGTCGGGCAGGAGATGGATTTTGGAACATTCGCTGCCGATAACGCGAACGGCAACTGGTATCTTACCCTCCGCGTTTCTTTCGGAGACGAGAGTGAAACGGTCGCCGAAATTTCGGCAGAGAACGCAACGGATAAGGTAATGTACCGCCCGATGGTGTCGGGAACATATACGTTCACTTTGGAGTACCGAGATTATACGAACGAATACACGGA
>CALVMA010000040.1 GCA_944341655.1 uncultured Clostridia bacterium
ACGCGGTGGCGGGGCGGAATGCTCTGGAAATGATCTTGGCGATCTACCAATCGTCGTTTACGGGCAAACCCGTAAAACTTCCGCTCAAAAAATGTGCAACTGTTGATTTTATCGGAGAATTTGACAAGCAATGACGAAAATTTGTCAGGTAACGAGCGTTCATCCGCGCTATGACGTGCGCATTTTTCATAAGATCGCGAAGAGCGTTGCGGCGCACGGGGCGGAATCGTGCATTCTCGTCTGCGACACCCTCCCCGAAGAGGAGAAGGACGGCGTTCATTTTTATCCCGTGCCGTTTGTCGCGAAAAACAGGCTGGACAGGATCCTTCATTCCTGGAAAAAGCTCTATAAAGAAGCGTTAAAGATCGACGCGGACCTGTATCATCTGCACGATCCGGAGCTTATGAAGCTGGGGCTGAAACTCAAAAAAGCGGGTAAAAAGGTTATTTTCGACAGCCACGAGGATTATTATTACAAGATCGGCGAAAAAGCGTGGATCCCGAAGCCTTTCCGCAAGCTGGCGCGGTTTGTTTACGGAAAGAGGGAAAAACGCATTTTGAGAAAATACGACGGGCTTGTGTCCGTGACGCCGCACATCGTCGAGCGCCTGAAAAAGATCAATCCCGAAACGGTGATGATCACCAATTATCCGACGAAAATGCAGCTTCCCGAAGCGGAAAAGGAACGCATTTTATGTTTTGCGGGCGGCGTGACGCCCCTGTACCTGCACGACAAGGTCATGGAGGCGGTCAGCACGATCGACGGCGTGAAATATTGCGTGGCGGGAAGCGTGAGCGAGGAATACAAAAACTATCTCAAAACCGTGCCCGGTTACGACAAGACGGAGTTTTTGGGCAGGCTTTCTTACGAGGAAGTCATGCGGCTGTATGCAAAGAGCATGGTCGGGATCGTGACGTACGATTATTCGCAGGCGCTCGGCGGGAAACTGGGAACGCTGGGCGTTTTGAAACTTTTCGAATACATTCAGTACAACATTCCCATGATCGCGACGGATTTCGAGCTTTGGAAACCCATCGTGGAAGGCAACGGGGTCGGCATCTGTGTAAATCCACACGAGGTAGAGCAGATCAGAAATGCCGTCTTGAAACTCATGAACGATGATGAATTCCGCAATACGTGCAGTAAAAATTGCGACAAAATCAAAGATGCGTATTGCTGGGAATCGCAGGAAAAGATCCTTTTGGATTTTTATGACAATATTTTACAGGGGAAGAAGGTTCGCGCATGACGATACTCATGATAACCCGCGGGTTTCCTTCCGAGAAGTATCCTCTGAACGGGATTTTCGAATGGGACCAGGCGAAGGCTCTGCACGGGCTGGGGCATAAAGTGATCTATCTTGCGCTCGATATGCGCTCCTTTCGCAGGAAGCGGAAATTCGGAATGCGCATGTTTCAGGAGCAGGGGATCGACGTGTACGACTGCAATTTTCCCTTGGGTGCGGTCGGGCACGGTTTGTTGAATTTTGTTTCATGGCGGATGTTTTGCAGAGTGTATGGCAAAATCGTCAAAGCGCACGGCAAACCTGACATTCGCCATGCGCATTTTGCGAGGGCGACGGGATACGCCGCGTACCGCGCGCATGAAAAATACGGTTTGAAATATATCGTGACGGAGCACGACAGCAAGATCAACGGCGATGCGGTTTCCGCATCGGAAAGGAAGCTGCTGAAAAGGGTCTACCGTGCGGCGGCGTGCAGGATCGCCGTCAGCGAGAATTTCAAAGCGCGGCTGGAATCGCTTTACGGTGAAAAATTCGAATATGTGCCGAACATCGTCGACCTGTCGGCTATGAATTGTGTCAATAAAGTTCCGCATAAGGGATTTACGTTTGTTTCCGTCGGCGCGCTTTCGGAGTGGAAGGGCATGGATAAAACCATCGAAGGGTTTGCCGTGCTGCACAGCCGTTATCCCGAAACAAGGCTGGTCATTATAGGAGACGGGGAAGATCGCGAATCTCTTCTTCGTCTGGTCGAAAATCTGAAATTGCAGGAGTGCGTCACGCTGACGGGGCGGCTGGAGCGGATAAAGATCAAAGAGTATTTTGACCGCAGTGATTGTTTTGTGCTGATGTCAAAAAGTGAGACGTTTGGCGTTGTTTATATTGAAGCGATGGCGGCGGGGCTTCCCGTCATAGCGACGCGGTGCGGCGGCCCCGAAAGTTTTGTGGGGGACGCCAACGGCATTTTGGTGGATGTCGACGATGTCGGGCAGCTGGTGCGCGCGATGGAGGAAATGCGGTCGCGGCGTTACGATGCGCAGGTTTTGCGGCAATTTTGTCTGGATCGGTTTTCGCCCGAAGTGGTGGCGGGAAAAATTACGGAATTGATTGAGGAAAATGCAATTAAAGACGGTAAAACAGCGACAATTTAATACCTTTGCGTGGGCAGTTTTTCTCGTTCTGATCTTGTTTGCGGCGGCATTGCCGGGCCTTGAATTTCCCGGTGTCGGCAAGCTGTATCCGTTTCGGGTCGTCCTTCCTTTTGTCGTGCTGGCGGTCGCCTTTTACGATAGAAAATACGGCGCGTATTCGGCGGTGCAAAAGAACACGATCCTTTTGATTTTGTTCATGTTCGTTTACGGCTGCGTCACGGTTTTGTGGGCGCCGGAGAAACTGACGGCGATCAAGCAGCTGGTCGGCTATGCGTACGGTTTTTTCCTGGTCATCGTGTTGTTTCGGCTGATCCGCGAACGGTCTTGCTTTTACAGAGTGATGATGCTGATCGCCTGGATCATGATCGTCATTATGCTGATGGGGGTTTTGGAAGGATTTACGGGGCATTACTTTTTTGAAGAGGGCTGGGAAGATCTTCTGCCTTATGCTACCGATACGAATATCCATTATCCCGTCGTTTGTTTCGGCAATCCGAACGACATGGTTTTTGCGGCGTTTGCGTTCATGCCGTTCATCAATTTATCGGCGAACGCGCTTTACAAGGGGAAATTTACGGCATTGCGCATCGGGATCAAAGTTTTGTATTTTGTTTTGTATTGCATGGTAACGGTGCTTGCGTCTTGCCGAATGGGTATTTTGTTGATCCCGATCGCGGTCGTCGTCAATGTGTGCATGGCAAAGCGTTCCACGTTCAAAACGCTGGCGGTTGCGGCGATCGTTGTTGCGTGCGGATTCGGCGTCCTGTTAAAATGGGACAGTTTTCTTGCTTTTTTTGAGCAGGATGCCCGCGTGGAGATCTGGAAAAACATTTTAAAGAACGCGGAACATTTTTTCTTTTTCGGAACAGGCCCGGGAAATTCTTTTGTTGCCATCGAAGGGGTGGAATATGCGGGGAGACTGATCAACCCGCACTTCTGGTTTTTGGAAATTTTGGCGGAGTTCGGCATTTTTGTTTTTTTGGTGCTGATGGCGGGCTATTTTGCTTTGATGCGGGCGGCGTTTCGGCGCATCGGGAAGGCGGAAAGCAGAGAAAAATATACGTTGAGCAAAGCAGCGTTCAAAGTTCTCTTGTATTTTTTCCCGATGTGCATCATGAGTTCGAGCCTGTCCGTTTCCCCGTTTTTTTGGCTGATTGCGGCGCTTGTGCTGCTGGCGGTGGAATTGTCGGGAAAAAGCGCGCAAAACGGCGGAGAAATGAAAGATTTGCCGTCCGCGGGGGGCGAGTATGCCTGAAATCAAAAAAATATTGTCAAGGTTGCATTCGACCGGTTTTTTCTTTATTTTTCTGTCGACCGTTCTGGTCAAAGTAGTGACCTTTTGTCAGAGCATCATCGTTGTTCGGCTCTTGTCAAAGGCGGATTACGGGCTGTATTCTTATTGCAACAATATCATTACCATGATCTTGCTGTTTGACGGATTGGGCTGCATAGCGGGGATCTTGCAGTTCGGTTCGGAATGTGCGGGGGATCAGAAGCGAAAGAATGCGTTTCTCCTGTTCGGCGCAAAACTCGGCATGATCACGAACGTTTTGACGTCGATCGTCATCGCCGTTTTGGCGATGACGGTGAATTTTGAGATCGAGGGCGCGGGAACGATCCTGCTGATCATGAGCCTGCATCCCGTTTTCGGCTGCATATTCAATCTGACGTCGATCAATCTCCGCATCAATTTTCAGAATAACAAGTACAGCGTTCTGAACATTATTTATATGGTTTTGCTTGCCGTCGGCGTGATCGTGGGCGCATGGCTGTGGCAGGTGCAGGGGATCGCCTGGCTGTATTATGTTTCCATGACTCTTACGATCGTCATCGCGTTTTGGATGAACGGGAAATACCTGCGCGATCTCAAAGAACGCGCCGCTCTTACGAAGGACGAGAAAAAGGCATTCCTCAAACATTCCGTGTTTACGGCTTTTTCCAATGCTTCCTCCCAGCTGATGCTCATGCTGGATATGTTTGTGATCGGTCTCGTCATTGCGGACGAGCTGGTACTGGCAGATTATAAGGCGGCAAGTACGATACCCTCCGCGCTGTATTTTATCCCATCTGCCATGATGGTCTATTTTTACCCGTTTTTCGTCGCCAAACTGAACGATAAGGCATGGATAAAGAAATCCGTATTTCTTGTCTTTGCATCGCTGTTTGTGACGGCGGTCGTGATCGGCGGAATTCTCCTTGTTGCGGCGCCTTTGGTCATTCGCATCATTTTCGGGGAGCAGTACCTTACCGCCGTGCCCGTTTTCAGGGTTCTTGTGGTCTCGTTTATGGTCGGGTGTTTTCTGGAACACGCGAGTTATCATTTGCTGGTCGCTCTCAAAAAGACGACGTTCAATTTTATTTGTTCGGTCGTCGTGGGCGGAATGAACGTCGGACTGAACTGCGTATTGGTGCTTCTTTTGGGAAGCATCGGCGCGGCGATCGCTACTTTGGCAGTGACGTGCGTGTCCGCAATCGCGCATTTTGTTTACCTTATGATTCAGTTGAGGAAATTGAACCATACACCGCCCGATCGGACGGACGACCGTTCGGGCGGCGAAGTTTTGAAAAACGCAGCGGCGGAGGAGACCGGCGATGCGCCGATCGGCTGAAACTGCTGAACCCGTCGGGCTTGCGCCGCGCGATGGCCTGAAAGGGAACGAAAAATTGATTTTGCTCTTTCGATGCGTTAAGACAGATATTTTACGGCATCGATCGGACACGCCTGTGTACCAAGTGTACACAGGCGTGTTCGTTTTTCGGAGGAGCGGCCGCAGCAAATTCCGCAAAAAAATTCTGCCGTTTTTTAAGGGCGGCGGCCGTGTGCGGCTGGAGTTTTGCCAATGATTCCTATACGGAAAATGTCGGTCAGCCTTGAAATGAGCGTAAACATCTTATAAAATTAAGAAAGAATGAGGGCGGAGCCGACGCAGCCCTTTTAAAAATCAAGAATCGGAGGGGTCTTTTAAGTTATGGTTTATATTATCGATGCGTCCGGGAATGTATTGCGTTGCATTCCCGAACGCATTTACCAGGGATCGACGGAAACGAGCCGCCTTACGCTGATTGCGCCGTATTCCGAGAATACGCAGCTTTCGGTCGCGTTTTTACTTACGACGGGGGAAAGCACGCCGAGACTGTACATGCAGTATATCGGCGAGATTCCCGAGCTGAGCGCCGACGGCACGCAGGCGTATGCTTGGCGCGCGGACATTCCGCCGTTCGTCACGGCGCGTTACGGGACTGTCTTTGCGCAGTTTTACGCCTCGGATGCGCAGGGCGGGCTGACGGCAACGGCGCGCGTTTCGTTCACGGTGGAGCGCGGGGTGAAAAGGGAGCTTCCCGATTGGCCGAGCGAAACTTCGTTTGAGCAGATGCTTTCGGCGGTTGCGGCATTGCAATCGGAAGTGAAAAATGCCGCGTATGCGGCGCGCGCGTTGTTTGCGTGGAGTTCGGCGTTCACGTATGCGCACGATGAGATCGCCTATTGTCCGGATGCGGGAGAGCACGGAACGTTTGTGCGTTCGCTCAAAGAAGAGAACACGGTTGCACCGTATGGCGCGGACGGCACGTTGAATGCGGCAAATTGGGAGGAGGTCTGCCGTTTCGACGATGTGTTTGAGCAGACGGAGAGCGCAGCGGCGGCCAAAGACATGGCGTTGCAGTATGCGGAATCGGCGGCGCAGGCGCAGAGTGCGGCAGCGCAGTCGGCATCGGATGCGTCCGCGTGTTTGCAGCAGGTTTTGCAGCTCAAAGAGTCTGCGTCCGCCGATGCGGAACAGACGGCGGAAGATCGGGCGGCTTCTGCCGCGCTGGCAGAGAGCGCACAGCAGAGCGCTTCGGATGCCGCCGACGCGGCGCATGAGGCGGCGCGGACGCTGGAAGAGCTTCTCAATCAGGATTTTGCGATGCAGGAGGATGTGTACGGTATCATAAACGGCATGCAGAAAGTGGGAGCGGCGGAGCATGCGGACAACGCGACGCATGCGACATCGGCAGACAACGCGACGCACGCAACGTCGGCAGACGAAGCGGACACGGCGGAGAGTGCGGCACACGCGGACACGGCGGACAGCGCGACGCATGCGACGTCTGCGGACAAAGCGACGCGGGACGGGAACGGCAATATCATAGCCGACACCTATCTGACTTCCATGGAGATATCGCAGACGCTCCGCTATACGGTGCAGAGTCTGACGGAGGAGCAGAAATCGCAGGCGCGGGAAAACATCGGTGCGGTGGACGAGAACGCAAATGTTTTATCTGCCAGACAGATCAATTATGAAAGCAATGCGGTGATCGGCAAGAACCCGTTGACTTCCGTTGTTTCGGGGAAATCGTACGTCAACTGCTATTTGCAAAACGTCACGATTTCCGCATCGGGGAGTTATTATCTGATTCATTGTTCGGGAACGGTCACGATCAGCGGAACGTCTCCGACAATTTACATCACGGACAGCCCGAATTTGACGGTGAACGGCGTTACTTCTTCCAACTGGCGCAAAGTGTATGTGGACGGCGAAGCAAGTTACATTGCCAGAAATTCCAATATAAACATCAATCTGGGTAGCACGCTGACGATCGGAACGGGCATACAGGATAACAGAGATGAGAAATACGAACTTTTGCTGGCCATTCCTGATAACGGAGCGCATTATATAACGGGAAGGGGAGGAACGACGTATATTTGCCCGAATTACGATAAAACCAAAACGGAGTTTATTCAATTTACGATCGACAGTTCGTATAATTTGAAATGCAACCCGCAGTTCGGCGAAAGTTATTTTATTGTCACATGGGTTAGATTTTCACGCAAATTAGAAGCGTAAAGGAGAGGAAGGAATGTTTGCGAAATTTGATGAAAACGGGAAAATACAATCGTATTCCGAAGCCGGCGCGCTGGAAGAAGTGCGTCCGTCACCCGACGGGTTTGAGGCGATCGGTGAGTTCGGTGCGGAGGATCTGCCTTTTCTTTGCAAGAAAGACGGTCAGGTTCAGGTGGATGAAATTCTGAAAGCGGCAAAAGCGGAGGAAAAGGAAAAATACCGTCAATATGCGGAAAACAAGGCGAATCTCGTAAAGCTTGCGGAAGACATCGTTCAGTCGTTGGCGGGGGAGGATGTCCCGCAGATTGAGGAACGCAAGGCGGAATTTGTGAGGATACACAACCTGGTGCGCGAATACGAAGGAAAGCAGGCGCGGGAATTGGCGAAGGCATAAAATCTGAGGCCGTAAACGGTTCGGGCGGAGAAAAGACGTCATAAAGCGCCAAACTTCGACATAGAATATACCACTGCGAAAAAAGCGGGGGTATAGGAAAGTGTGGGAATATATGGAGCGCCGCGCACGTCAGTGCGCGGAGTACATTCTGAAAACGGGCTCTACGGTGCGCGATTGTGCAAAACATTTCAATACGAGCAAATCGACGGTGCACAAGGACGTGACGGAGCGCCTGAAAGAGGTGGATGCCGAGCTTTGGAAACAGGTGCGCAAAGTTTTGGAAAAGAACCTTG